>DASXBH010000366.1:0-5466 GCA_036491775.1 Candidatus Acidiferrum sp. | reverse complement strand
TCGGTTTGGGACATGACATTCAGATACGCCTTCATGTTGTAGTGACCCAAGCCGCACAGTTGCGTGCATACGATTTCGTACTTGCCGATCTTGGTTGGCGTGAAGTGCACGGAAAGATCCAAGCCCGGCACAAAGTCCTGCTGGATGCGCAACTCACGGACGTAAAACGAGTGGCCGACGTCTTTGGCATGCATCAGCAACTGGATTTCGTGATCGACGGGGACAACTAGTTCGCCGGACACGATATCGTCGCGGGCTTCCACTTCGTTGGCGGGATCCAAGCCGAAGTAGTTCTGGTTGCCTTCGTCGATTTTGTCAGGATGGATGGCGCCGAACTTACCGTCGGGACCTGGATAGCGGAAATAGAAAGCAAATTGCTCGGCTTGAGCTTGCACCTGGATGGCATCGGCTCTGGGCGGAGCAAAGTAGACGTTAGCCCACGCTTTTTGCCCCAGCACACCGAGCGCGAGAATTTCCGAGCCAACGATCAAGAATGCCGCGATCACCATGACTTTGGCGCCGCCCGGAAAATTCTTAAGCGGGCTGCCCGGCTTGCGTCCCGTGAAAGACCAGAGGAATAAGGCGAGGACCAATTGGGCGCCGACGAACGACAAGCCCGCTTCGAGCATGGTGTCTTTTAACTGTTCATCGATCTGGTGTCCGTGCGTCGAAATGTCCTCGGGCAGCGGGTACTTATTGGCGATGATCGGATACGCCGACGCCAGTGCGATGATTACGAGTACGACTGCTAATAGTTTCCCCATTGCTCCTCGCCTCCGCCCCCGAATGGGGCGCTGTACAGGTTGGTTTGCACGATTTAAATAGGCCGAGAGAAAAACCAAGCCCTAAATCAATAGGGCTTGGCTTTGAAGACGAAGTTGACGGTTTTGGTTTCGGAGCCCGAGATGGTCACTTCCTGAGTTTGCTCACCGTAGGATTCCTGCCAGGCGGTAATGGTGTACTTGCCTGGAGGCAGATTGGCCAACGAGAAAGCGCCCGTGTCGGGCGTAACGGCGTAGTGCGAATTCTTCAGCACCGCGAAGTTGCCATGCATCCAGGGATGGATGTTGCACTTCACCGGAATGAATTCGGACTTGTCGTACTTCTCGCTAATCGGCGGAGTTCCTGGCGGCTGCGACTTGTTCCACTCGCGGTTTAGCTTCGGCAGCGGGTGAATGTTGTGCGAAGTCTGATCTTCGTTGCTGATCTTGAGTTCCTGATTTACCTGGAACGCTAAGATATGCGGAATATAGCGGCAGCCCTTCTGAGTGAAAATAGCTGCGGTTGACGGAGCGGCCTCATCAGGCGCTCCAGCAGATACATAAACAACTACGTCTCCCAGCGCGTTGCCTGGACCGGTTACCACGGTTTCTGCGACCGGGGGCGTGGTGTACATCTTGGCGCAAGATGGTTCTTTCGACATGTCGATCGGCTTCATCTTGGCAGGCGTGCCTTCATAGGTCACCTTGCCGCTGACGGTGCCGCCGGCAGGTCCAGCCATAGCCACCGCCGAAGCGGCCAGCATGGCGAATCCTGCCATTACTACGTGCGACTTTCTCATGCGAGTACTCCCTCCTGGAATTCAGAAACGAATGTTGCTGATTACGGCTTGACGCCGGAGCCCGTGTTCGTGTTGTAAACCTTCTTGGCCTCGACGATGTCGTGGCCTTCTTTGGTGCTCAACCATAACGCAAGTTCTGGGCTGGGGTTGTTGTACTGTAAGGTCCGCAAGTAGTGAACCAGGTCCCAAGCGTCTTCGGGCTTGACCACGTCGGCGAAGGATGGCATCGGCGTTCCATCCACACCGGTCATGAAAATGCGGTAGAGGTCTTGATTGGTACGTCCGCACTTGGAACGGTTCGAAGTAGTGAAATTGAAGGGACGGATGGGTTGATCGTTGCTATCGGTCAGTGTGGAAGCAGAAGGACCATCACCGCGGCCTTCTTGTCCGTGGCACTTCCAGCATTCCAGCTTCTGGAAGAGTTCGCCGCCGTGCTTGATGCTGTCGACCGTGAGCTTAGGCTCTGCAGGAATCGGAATGGGATCGCCCGGCTTTTCGGTCTTCCACCTTGGTGAAAAGGTTTTGATGAAGGCAACGAGGTCAGCGCGGTTCTGCGCGGTCAAAGCAGCCCAACTGGGCATGTTGGTGAAATTGAAGCCGCGCACCAGAGTGTTGTACAGATCTTGGTCCTGCGGCAATGTGCCGGTGGGCGTTGAACGGCATTTGAACGTGGCTTGCACGAAATTGCGTGGCGCGGGAACTACATACGGAGCGTTTTCGCCGTTGCCATCACCGCGAGCGCCGTGGCACCCCCAGCAATAGCGGTAATACAGCGGCTTTCCCGCTTCCGCGTGACCGGTGACGTTTGGCTCTTTAATGTGCGAGTCTTGGGCCGAAGCGATGCCCACCAGGAGCAAGGCGGCAGCAAGACTGAGGCAAATCTTCGATATATTTATATTCCTCATGTTGTCCTCACCCTTTAGAAGTCAAAGTCAAAGCCAAACAACAAGCTGCTATTGGTTAGATCTGTTGCAGTGACAGGGGAGGCGCCGCGCTGGCGGACGATGGCGTATTCCGCGTGATAGGCAAAGCCGGCGCGAGCGTTGATGAACGGATAGTAGCGGACCCCGAACACCAGCGAGTCGATGTTGCCGAGGTTGCCAGGATTCGTGGAAAACGCTTGTTGCGACATGCGGATCAGCTCGTAGCGATTGATGAAAATTAGCTGCGGGCTAAGCGTGTAGTGGCTTTCGAAGAGAGCGCCATTCCACGATGGGGAACGGCCACCTGCTGGTAGCGGCGTATTCGAAGCGGTGTTGGTGCCAAGAAACGCGCTATCACTGCCATGAAAGTACATCGGAGTGATGTCGAATTTCTTGATGTAGAACTGACCGACCAGTCCGTAGCGGCGGAAACTCTGGAGCCCTGTGCCAGTTCCCGGTAAGCCGGCTGTCGCGGTCGAAGTCACCGGAACTCCGTTAAGGTCGGTGCCCACGGGAGTGGTGGTGGTCAGGTTTTGGGCGAAGTACGTTGAGGCTTGGCCGAGATAGGCGAATGCGCCAACGCGTTGCAGACCGAAGCTGCCCCATTCAAATGCCTGGCTCGCGGCGAAGAATCCGTCATAGGAACTGCTGGTCGGTAAGCCTGGTTGTCCGTCGGTCGAACTGAGAAGTGCAGCCGAAACGCGGGTGCGATCGTTTTTCGAGTGTCCCATCCACTCCAAACCGACTTGGTTGTCGCCGATGCCGAAAGTGTAGAGCGACTCGGAAATTCCAGGAGCGACTAGCGGCTGAAAGTGATAGTTCTGATAAAAGCCGCCGTTGCTAGACAACGTCAAGATGCGCTTCTCGGACAAGAGATTGTCCAACTCAAACTTGCCCAGCTTGATGTTGACCCAACTGCTGCCGAATACGTTATCCAAGCGGGCCCACACGGACTCGAAGTGGAAAGCACCGGTGTTGTCGGAAGAAGGCAAAATATAAAATGAGTAGTTATTGGCTACCGTCCCAGCGACATGGAAATCCAGACCACTCCAGTCGAACCCGTGCACGGTGCTTTGCGCTTCGGCACTTCCGGGACCACTTGGGCCGTCAACTTGCGCCTTGTCGGTACTCTCACGGTGCCAATAGGGCGTCATGCGGAAGGTTACGGGCCAGTAGGCCGCTTGCTGAAAGATCGGGGCATCCCGTTCGTTCCCCATCTGATAGCCATTGTCTTTGAATTGCTGGCCAAAAGGACTGAGCATTGGCCAAGCAAGGTGACACGCCGAGCACGGCATGCCGTATTTTCGGGCGAATGCCGGAATAGCGGCTGCCGGGCGACAATCCACCAATAAAATAGCGAATACGAAAAGCACGTACCCAAAAATGGTGCACACCCGGGCCAGGCTATCCTTACCCCTTCTAGGACTCCACCGTTCCATACTGCCTCCTCTAAACGTTAGGCGAACACGTTAGGCAGACAACAATTGCGATTAGGTGCTTCGGTAAACCTGGAGGGAATGTGTGGCGGCGGTGGAATTACCAATAGACCAAAGAGTCCTCTGGTCCACCCCTGAGCAAGAGGAAAACTGAGTCTAATATGCTCCACCGTACCCACGGAAAATCACGCCTGTCCTCTCCGTCAAAAGAGTATTGGCGAATTTCCAGTCCCTGAACCGACGTGGATGCTATTCGCCTTAAAAGTAAAATGCAAGAGTTTTCTTGGATGCATCTGAAAATTTCGCGAAGCGCAGTTGTAGTACTTTTCGTTTCCGCTCGAATGACCCTTATTTTTGGCGATTTGACACGCAGGGGAACTCAGGTTAACAGTAAGCGTAATGAGAGAGGAGATGAAAATTGCCAAAGAAGAGTCGAGACCTTTTCGAATGATTCCAACATTTCGTCGGGCCGCACAACTCGCTGCGTCAATAACCTTGGCGCTGTGCGGGTTGGCGTGCACCCGCGGAGATGCCCAGCAATTGACGACCCCCGGACTGACTCAGGAATTTAATGGGTCGATCGATGAAGTGCGAACCGCGGTTCTTGACGTGGTTCGCGATCATATCGTGCATGGCACGAAAATGTTTGATAGAGAACCAACGCTCAACGGCGCGGAAGCGGCGGCCTCGACGCCATTGTTCCCACCGTGGACTGGACCGGGCGAGGTTTTCTTCAAAGTGCGTCCCGATGCGATTGCACCTCGACATTTCGAGGACCCCGCCGACAAAGGCACGATCGGCGTACGGTACGTAATCATTCCCGTAAACGAGGAGCGAACGCGCGTTCATGTCGACGCACTATATACCGAAGATGCCAGACGCCGTGTGCACGCTTCCGACGGTACGGTTGAGAAAAGTGAGTTGAAGGAAATCAAAGACCAGCTTGAAGCGGATCAGGAAGCGGCGCAACAAGCCGCGGACGCGAAGCGTCGCGCCAAGAGCGCGGAACTGGTACATCAAAGCTATGTGCGTCAGCGGGAAGACGAGAGTACGCGGCTGGCAAACGCACAGAGCGCCGAAAAGGAATTGGAGAACGAGGTAAACACCCTTCACCACGAACTGGAGCGTCGCGTAAAAGCGCCAGGAACGGAATTGAAGGCGGCTCCTTTTCAGGCTGCAGCCACGCTGAAAACGCTTGCGGCGTATAGCGAAGTAGTGGTGCTGATTGTTACGCCGCACTGGCTGGGCGTGGAGACGCCCGAAGGACAACGCGGGTGGATCCCGGACGAACACTTGGAGCAGTTGCCGTGAGCGTGCGCGCGAGCAAGTCAGCTGCTTTTTCTCAAGTACTATTTTTCGTGATCGCATTTTGCGTTTGCGCTGGGCGAGCACAGGCGCAAAGCGTTCCATACGCACGCAGCTACGCGAAGCCAAAAGATCAAGTGGAGCAGGGGCTCAAAGATTTGCAGGCGTACTCGGGACAGAAATTGCCGATACTCGACGGCTTCGTGGCCGTCGGAGATAAGCCGCTGGATCGCTACGAACG
>DASXBH010000365.1:0-7522 GCA_036491775.1 Candidatus Acidiferrum sp. | reverse complement strand
ATCGAGATTAGAAGGATCGAGCAACTGGAAAAAGGTGCGCTTCGGGTCAACTCCGGACACTACCGCTTCGCAGGCGATTTCGTCGCCATTGGTTAGGACGACGCCGTTCACTGCGCCGCTTTTGGTGCGAATGTGCTGCACTTCCGAGTTGGTGCGAATCTCGGCGCCGACTTTTTGCGCTGCTTCCGAAAGCGCCCGCGTGAATTCGCCCATTCCGCCGCGTGGAAACGCCGCCGGTCCCACTGGATGGCAATCAGCCGCGGCCCGTAAAAGCAACAGCGCCGTGGAACCAGCGGACCACGGTCCGAGATTTGCGCCAAAGATCCCGCGAGCGGCAAGCACGGCGCGAAGCAATTCCGTTTCAAAGAATTCCGCCACGAAATCGGCAGCCGCCATTGGGCCCCAGCGAAGCAGATCGAAAATACCAGTCTTTCCCAGGCCGCGTACGGAACGCCCGGTTTTCAACAGGTTCCAGTAATCCTCTGGAGAAGGGCGATCGATGGCTGGCGGCGTGATGTAGGTAAGTTGTTGGAATACTCCAGCGATTTCTTCGAGAGATTCCGCGAATTCGGGGTACTTCGAGCCATCCTTTGCCGAAATGTGCGAAATGCTCCCGGCGGTTTTTGCCGCGTCGTTGTAGAAAAGTAGCGCGCGGCCATCCGGCGCTGGAGCGAATACACGCGGCTCCGGCTGGAGAATTTCCAGCTTGAATTTTTCCAGCTTCAGGTCCCGCGCGATATCTGTTCGCAGTGGTCCAAGTGTGTGCGACAGCGTTGAAGCTCGGAAACCAGGATGGAATTCTTCCGTGACCGCGCCACCCCCGACCATATCGCGGCGCTCCAGAACAATTGGTTTGAATCCACCTTTAGCCAGATAGAACGCGGTAATCAGAGCGTTATGCCCACCGCCGATAAGAACAACTCTTTGTCCGATGGGCATGATCAGTTCGCCGCCTTCTTCCACTCTTTCAAGATCACCTGGCTGGCGATGCGCCCATTGGCACCCATAATTCCTCCACCGGGGTGGGTCGCCGAGCCGCACATATAAAGGTTCTCGACCGGCGTGCGGTAATACGCCCAACCGGGTACGGGGCGCAGAAAGAAAAGTTGCTCGAGAGACAGTTCGCCTTGAAAAATGTTTCCCTGGGTGAGCCCGAATTCGCGTTCGAGATCGAGCGGGGTGAGCACCTGCTTCTCGATGATGATTTTCTTGATATTGGGCGCATGCTCTGCAATCGTATCGATCACGTTGTTGCCGAATGCTTCGCGATGATCGTCCCAGGTACCTTGCGCCAATTTGTAAGGTGCATATTGTACGAAACAAGAAAGCACGTGTTTGCCCGGGGGCGCGACGGATGGATCGGTGAGGCTCGGGATGACCATGTCGATGTAGGGACGGCGGGAATAGTGCCCGTATTTCGCATCATCGTAGGCGCGCTCCATATACTCCATTTTTGGCGAGATGGAAATTGCGCCGCGCAGATGAGCGCCATCGCCTGGCAGCGCTTTGAAATTGGGCAGCGCGTCCAATGCGATATTCACCTTTCCCGATGAACCGCGGAATTTGTAGCGACTGACACTGGCCAGGAAATCGGAAGGAAGGTCCTTAGGCTCCATGAAAATTTCAAAGGTGAGATGAGGGTCGACGCTCGAAGAAATAACGTTGCAGGAAATCTCTTCACCAGACTTCAAAACCACACCGCTGGCGCGATTGTCTTTTACGAGGATCTTAGAGACGGGCGCGTTGGTGCGAATCTCCACGCCAAGTTCACGTGCGGCGGAGCCAATGGCGTTGGAGATCGCGCCGGTGCCACCGCGACTGAACCCCCAGGAGCGAAATGCTCCGTCGATTTCGCCCATATAGTGATGCAGCAAAACGTAGGCGGTGCCGGGCGACCGAATGCCTAGAAACGTTCCAATGATTCCGGAAGCAGACATGGTGGCTTTGAGCACGTCGGTCTCGAACCACTGATCGAGAAAATCTGCGGCGCTCATGGTCATAAGTTGGACCAGCGTGTAGCGCTCTTCGGAAGAGAGTTCGCGGAAACGTTGCAGCAGGAAATTCAATTGCTTGAGATCTTTCGGATTCAGCGTGGTGGGATCCGGCGGAATCATGGAAAGCAACGGCTTCACGAAGCGACACATCGGGGTCATCATCTTCGAGAATTCATCGTAGGCTTCGGCGTCGAGACGAGAATGGCGACGGATTTCACGTTGCGTTTTGGCGTGATCATTGACACGCCAGAGATAATCGCCGCTGGGCATAGGCGTGAAGGTGCCATCGAGGGGAAGAATTTCCAGGCCGAAACGGGGAAGGTCGAGTTCGCGAATGATTTCCGGACGAAGCAACGAAACAACGTACGAGCATTCAGAGAAAAGAAAGCCCGGTACGATTTCTTCGGTGACCGCGGCGCCACCAAGAACGCCGCGCCGCTCGAGAACCAAAACTTTTTTACCGGCTTTCGCGAGATACGCGGCATTCACCAGACCGTTGTGACCGCCGCCGATGACTACCGCATCGTAGAACTGAGGCATTCGTTTATAACTCCAAAAAAAAAAGGAAAGCAGAATCGCAGGAACGCCACATTCTACTGGCAGCACGATTGCCGCACAAGCGCGGGTAAACACCAACAGCGTTTGCGTGCTTGCGGGCGCGGCAAACTCGCACCTATAATTCACCGTTCGCCGAGAAAATCCTGTAATTTATGTTGCAAGCCTCAGTCACGGAGGGAACGTGCCGGTTGGAACCGCATTCCACGAAAGAACGTTGGCGCTCTGTGAAAGCCTGAATTACCGCGAATGGTCAGGCTATTACACGGTAAGCGTCTATGAGATGACGCACGAGCACGAGTACAACGCGATCCGGAATTCCGCGGCGCTCATCGACATTTCGCCGCTGTTTAAGTATCGGATTACGGGGCGCGATGCGTCGAAACTCGTAAACCGGGTGATCACCCGGGACATCGCCAAGGTAAGCATCGACCAGGTGATTTACTGCTGCTGGTGCGATCCGGAAGGCCATGTGATCGATGACGGAACGATTACACGACTGGGCGAGAACGAATATCGTTGGACGGCGGCGGACCCGAGTTTGCGGTGGTTTCGCCAGAACGCACTTGGCCTTACCGTCGAAATCGAAGACATCTCGGAAAAAACGGCGGCGCTGGCGCTGCAGGGACCTACTTCTGGCAAATTGCTACAGGCGGTAGCGGATGCGGACATTGCGAAGCTGAAATATTTTCGCGTGATGCACGGAAAAATCGCGGGCGTGAAGGTGGACATCTCGCGGACAGGTTATACGGGCGATCTGGGGTATGAGATATGGGCACCGTGGAACGATGCGGTGAAGGTCTTTGATGAATTGATGTCGAAGGGAAAGCCTTTTTACATTCATCCTGCGGGGATGATTGCGCTGGATATCGCACGGATTGAGGCGGGACTTATCCTGATTGAAGTGGATTACAACTCGAGCAAGCGCGCGTTGATTGACGAGCAGAAATTCACGCCCGGTGAAATTGGATTGGGCAAACTGGTCGATCTGAAGAAGGAAAGTTTTGTGGGGAGAGAGGCTTTGGCGGCCGAAGCGCAGAGAGGCGGGCCGTCGCGGTCTTTGGTGGGATTGGAAGTGAACTGGAGTGAAGTGGAAGCGCTGTACGAGAAAATTGGGATGGCACCACAGGTGCCGGGGACGGCCTCACGTGTGGCGGTTCCGGTTTATCGTGGCGGACGCCAGGTTGGAAAAGCGACGTCGACGACGTGGTCGCCGACTTTGAAGAAGATGATCGCCCTGGCGTCAGTGGGCAAAGAGAGTGCGACGTTGGGAATGACGTTGAGCATGGAATTGACGGTAGAAGCGTCACGGAAGACGGTGTCGGCCAAAGTGGTGCCCTTGCCGTTCTTTAATCCACCGAGGAAAATAGCCCCAATTACCGCGTAAGTTTAGGTTCTCCTGTTGCGATTTCTTGGACCGTCGATTACGGATTCAGGCGATTGTATTTCTTTAGGACGGCCCGGAGCTGATCGTGTGGCAGGGCTGTGACGTGATGGTTCTCAATGCCGGTCATGGACTCGGCGGCGATCATGGCGTTGATGATGGATTCTTCGACGGCCTGCACGGTGGCGGCAAAGACCGGGTCCAGCAAATCGTTTGGCATCATTTTTATGTCAACTACGTGATCGGCTGAGGATGCACCGGAATTCGCCGTAGAAAACGCGATAAAGATATCTCCAGAACCGTTGCCGGAAATGCTTCCGTTGCGGCCGAGACCGAGCGAAACTCGGCGCGCGAGGCGTTTCAATTGCGAAGAGATGAGCGGAGCGTCGGTGGCAATGATGACAATGATAGAACCGCGCTCGGAAATTTCGGACGGCTGATAGGCGTAGGGATCCTCGGAATTAATTTCACGACCTACAGGAATGCCGGCGATGCGCAAATTTTGGCGTGAGCCGTAATTGCATTGGACCAGGACGCCAACGGTGTAGCCACCATCTTTCACGGTGAGCTTGCGCGAGGAAGTGCCGATGCCACCTTTAAATCCGTTGCAGACCATGCCGGTGCCGCCGCCGACAGCCCCTTCGAGCACCGGACCAGATTGAGCGGTGTCGATGGCGTGGAAAGCGTGTTCAGGCTTAACGTGAAAACCATTGATGTCGTTCAGCCAGCCGTCCCACGTTTCCGCGACAACAGGGAGCGACCACCAATAGCCAGTCGCGTCAGGCTGGCCGTGGGTGACTCTCCATTGAATTACGGCGTCACGCACCACACCAACGCTGTGCGTGTTGGTAATCATTACGGGACCTTCGAGAAAACCGGACTCTTCCACCCAAGTCGTGCCGGTCATTTCGCCGTTGCCATTCTGTGAAAACCAGCCGGCGAAAACGGGATTCATCATGGAATCTTTGCCGCGCGGGAGAACGGCAGTGACACCGGTCCGCACGGGGCCCTTTCCAATAACGAGTTTCCCTTCGCCGGAAATTAACGTGGTGTGGCCAACGGCCACGCCAGCAACATCGGTGATGGCGTTGAGCGGGCCGGGCGTGCCATCGAAAGGGATGCCGAGATCACGAGCACGTGGTTTCGACGCCGGCTTGTCTTGGGAGAAAACCGGTAGGGCTAATAGCGACAGGAAACAAACCAAGGTAAGTGGGGACGCAAGCCGTCGCATGAATGATGTCTCCAATCAGTAGAAACACATAAAGGAATGACTGAAACCTTTTAGAACACAGAACAGAAGCAATCAAGCGGAAAAGACCTTATTTAGCGCGTATTGAACAGCATCGGCGATGAGTTGGCTTTCTTGCGGAGTAATAATGAATGGAGGCGCAAGCAGAATGTGGTCGCCATCGACTCCATCAACGCAACCTTGCGTGGGATAGGTAAGGACATTCTTTTCGAGCGCGGCTTGGCGAATCTTTTCGGCGATACCGGCTTCTTTCGGGAAAGGCTCGCGGGTGGATTTGTTCTTCACGAACTCGACACCTTGCAAGAGACCAAGTCCGCGAATTTGGCCGACGTTGGGATGATGTTCGATGGATGCGAGCGCGTTTCTGAGAGTTTGACCCGCAGGCGTAACGCGATCGAAAAGTTTGTGAGCATCGAGATAATCGAAGACGGCGTTACCGGCAGCGGTTGCGACGGGATGCGATTGATATGTGAAGCCATGCATGAAGGCGGCGCTTCCCTTTTCAAAGGCGTCGACGACGCGGGGCGCGATCAAGACGGCACCGAGAGGCGCGTAGCCACTGGCGATCCCTTTGCCGACGAGAATAATGTCGGGCTCGAGATTCCAGTGTTGCGACGCAAACGGCTTGCCGGTGCGGCCCATGCCGCTCATCACTTCATCGGCGATCAGAAGGACGCCGTATTTGCGGCAAATTTCTGCGATGCGGGCAGTGTAGCCATCGACAGCAGCGGCGGCACCGAGCGTCGCACCCACAACCGGCTCAAAGAGAAATGCCGCGACAGTAGAGGCATCGTTGGCGCTAAGAAATGCGTCGAGATCTTCGGCACAGGCGAGCTTGCATTCGGGATAGGTTTTGTCGAACGGGCAGTGATAGCAAAAGCACGGAGCGACGTGGCCCCATTCTGGAATCATGGGAGCGTAGGGCGCGCGACGCGCGATATTGCCGCTGACCGACATAGCGCCAAGAGTGCTGCCGTGGTAGCTCTGCTTGCGGGAGATAACTCGATAGCGAGCGGGTTGTTTGATCTCAAGGAAATATTGGCGGGCAAGTTTCATCGCAGTTTCCGTGGCTTCGGATCCGCCGGAAGTGAAATAGACACGTCCCCCATTTTGAAAATTGCGCGGGGCGAGGGCCAGGACACGCGCGGCAAGTCGTTCGGCGGGCTCGGAGTGAAACTGCGTGGTATGCGCAAAGGCGATTTGATTGGACTGGGCAGCCATGGCGCCGCCAATTTCCTGAACTCCATGACCAATGCTAACGACCGCGGCTTGGCCCGAAGCATCGAGATAACGCCGGTCATCTGCCGCGACAATCCAGCAACCTTCACCGCGAATGGCGACCGGATATTGCTTGCGAAGATTGCGAGAGAACAATGAAGAAGCCGAAGTGGCCGTACTCATAAGCAAATTGTAGCAGAAGGAGCGAGCGCTGAGATTGCGGGTGCGCGGCAGGAACGAGTCAAGTTGGACGCGACCGTAGCGGTGCAATTGTGTGTGATACTCTTTCGCGGATTCGGAGGAGCTGACTTGATCAAACGTTCTTACGTATATCGCGCGTGCGTTGCTGCGTTTTTATTGGCGGTGGGATGGAGCCGGGGATTGGCGCAGAGTTCGCAGGAGCCGGTGCGGATGTCGGTCGATTTACGCGAGGCGGCGCAACATATTTTCCATGCCAAGTTGAGTTTTCCGGTGAAATCAGGACCGCTGACGCTCGCGTATCCGAAATGGATCCAGGGAGAACATTCTCCTACGGGACCGATCATCGATTTGACGGGATTGAAAATGAGTGCTGCGGGCAAGGAAGTGGCATGGCGCCGCGATGATGTAGACATGTATGCGTTTCATGTGAATGTGCCAGGAGGCGCGAGTACGTTGGAAGTAAGTTTGGATTATTTGTCGCCTGCGGAGGCGAGCGGATCGAGGGAGCGCCCAGCATCGACAGCGAAGATCGCGGTTTTGAATTGGTATGTAGTGACACTGTATCCGCTGGGGCCGAAGACCGACGATTTGACGTACTCGGCGAGTTTGCAATTGCCCGCAGGCTGGAAATACGGGACGGCACTGCCGGTGGCTAAGGATGGAGGCACAGAGATCGAGTTTGCGCCAGCGACGCTGACGAGGCTGATCGATTCTCCGGTGATAACCGGGGCGTTTATGCGGGATATTGATTTGTCGCCGGGACAACAACCGGCGCATCGCTTGCATGTCGCGGCGGATAGCGCGATTGCCCTGGAGGCGAGTCCAGCCGAAGTGCAGCACCTGCGGCAGTTGGTAGTGGAAACAGGCGCACTTTTTGGAGCGCGACATTACCGTCGTTACGATTTTCTTTTGACCCTGAGC
>DASXBH010000364.1:0-5493 GCA_036491775.1 Candidatus Acidiferrum sp. | reverse complement strand
CGGCCCCGCCGAAATTGCCTATTTTGCGCAGTCCAGCGTGGTGTATGAAAAGCTGCTCGGCGCCATGCCGGTAATTCTTCCTCGCGCCGATTTCACCCTAGTCGATCCCAAGGCCGTTCGCCTGATGAAGAAATATAAAGTGGGAATCGAAGACGCCTGGAAAGGTTTGCAGCATTTGTTGCGGCGCATGTATGCGGACGCGATACCAAGGACACTCACCCGTGAGTTTGATGGCTCCATTCGGAATCTCGATAAACAATTGCAGAAGCTGCAGCATTCCATTGCCAAGGTAGATCCCACAGTCCAAGGCGCCATTGCGCGTTCCGGGAAGCGTATCCAATATCAGGTGGAAAAAATGCGCCGCCAGACCGGCGTGTCGCTGGATCGTCACGAGAAGTTGATTCAGCAACATGCGCACTTTTTTGAGAATCTGCTTTTTCCGCACAAGGCACTGCAATCGCGCGAACTCTCCTTCTTGCCATTTCTGGCGCGGCTGGGTCCGGCGGGCCTGCAGGAATTGCAAGCGCTCACCAGCGCCAAAAACCCCGGCCAACATTGCGTGGTAGAAATTCCTTAACGGAAAAGCGGCGGAGACCAAGTCGTGCAAGCGATTCGCGTGAAGACCGACCAGCGCACCCAGATGGTGGACATCACCATCGAAGTCCAGCGGGTGGTGACGGCGCTGGGAATCAAGACCGGTACCTGCTTTTTGTACGTGCCACACACCACCGCGGGCGTGCTGATCAACGAACATGCCGATCCCGATGTGGCCACCGACGCGGAAGGCGCGATGGATCGTCTGATCCCAATGTCTGGCCCGTTTCGCCACAGCGAAGGGAATTCCGATTCGCACGTGAAGACCATGTTAGTGGGCATGAACCAGTTCGTGTTTGTGGAAGAGGGAAAGCTGGCGCTGGGGCGTTGGCAAGGAATTTTCCTGGCGGAATTTGATGGGCCACGCGAGCGGAAGGTCTACGTCAAAGTTCTGCCCGACCGTGTTTAGCTAGAATGCGTCTCGAAACACCTGCCTGTGCTAGAGTTTTCAGCTGATGAACAATCTCGGGATTTACATTCAGGTGCCGTTCTGTCAGACGAAGTGCACCTACTGCAATTTTCATACCGGCGTGGTGTCCGCGGACCGCTTTTCGCCCTACGCCGATGCGGTATGCCGCGAAATTCGCGAGCATCGCGAATGCTGGTCGTTGTCTGGCATAGCGTTACCTGCCTCTTTAGGGTCCGCTGTGGTGAATACCGTATACATTGGCGGCGGCACGCCGAGTTTGCTGGATCCTGCGTTGCTGGGGAATATGCTTGCAGCGCTGCGAGATGCCTTCGCGTGCGATCTGGAAGAAATAACCCTCGAAGCCGATCCGGAAACCGTTGCGCCAGAAAAAGCGGCGGCGTGGCACGACCTGGGGATCAACCGCATCAGTTTCGGCACCCAATCCTTTATCGACGATGAATTGAAAGCGGCGGGACGCATGCATCGTCGCAGCGACATTTACAACGCCGTTCCCATCTTGCAGCAACACGGAATTCACAACATCAGTTTCGACCTGATTGCCGGGCTGCCAAAACAAACCCGTTCATCCTGGGCGCAATCGCTCGCCGAGACGATTCAGCTTTCTCCGCACCACGTTTCGATTTACATGATGGAAATTGACGAAGGCAGCAGGCTGGGCTTAGAGGTTCTGCAAAGCGGTAGCCGCTACAGTGCTCGTGATCTCCCCGCCGAAGAAGAAATGGCCGGTTTCTACGAAACCGCGCAACGCGAATTAAAGGCTGCGCGATATGAACAGTACGAAATATCCAACTGGGCCAAGCCCGGATTCGCCTCCACGCACAATTTGAAATACTGGAGCCGTGAACCTTATTTGGGATTCGGCGCAGGCGCACATTCGTATTCCGGCACGCAACGTTGGGCCAACACGCATGATGCCGCAGCGTATGCGGCAGCCATCGCGGCAGGGAGGACCGCGATCGATTCCGTCGACAAAGTCACGCAGGAATCGGCTCTGGAAGAGGAACTTTTCCTGGGCTTGCGGCAACTGGCCGGCATTAACCTGAGCCGAATCCAAAAGCAGTACAACGTCGATCTGGAAGACCGGATTGATCGCTTGTCATCCGCCGGCATGGTCGAACGCGAAGGCGATGTGGTCCGCCTCGCCCCTGGAAAACTAAGCATTTCGAACGAAGTAATTGTCGAATTGTTGCGATAATCTGCAGGCAACACGAGCGAACCGAAGAGAGGGCCAAATGAGTTACACGGTAGCAAAAGGCAATCAGCTTGTAGATCCCGACCAGGTGTCGCCAATCGAAAACGCCGTCGATCTGCGCAGCGACACGGTCACCCGTCCCAGCGAAGAGATGCGCCGTGCGATGGCCGCTGCGGAAGTGGGCGACGACGTATACGGCGAAGATCCCACCGTGAATCGCTTGCAGCAGCGTGCCGCCGAGATTTTTGGCAAAGAAGCGGCTCTGTTTGTGCCCACGGGTTGCATGGGTAACCTGACCGCCATCAAAATCTGGACGCATCACGGTAACGAAGTGATTTGCGAAGAGCGTAGCCACGTAAATCTTTACGAACTCGCGTCCATGTCGGCCATCGCCGGCTGCATGCCGCGTGCGGTGCGTAGCGGCGATGATGGCATCATGACCTGGAAGCAAGTGGAAGCGGCCGTCCGGCCCAAGATTTATTACGATTCGCAGACCGCCCTGGTCTGCCTGGAAAATTCCAGCAACATGGCGGGCGGCACGGTGTACCCCACAGCGCGCATCGACGAAATCTGTGCAGGCGCGCACGCGTTGGGGTTAAAGGTGCATCTCGATGGCGCGCGTATTTTCAACGCGGCCGTGGCGCTGGGCGATGACGTTGCGCGAATGACGAAAAACGTCGATTCGGTGATGTTCTGCTTGTCCAAGGGGCTCGGCGCGCCCGTAGGCTCAATGATTGTCGGCTCAAAGGAATTTATCGAGCGCGCGCGCATGTACCGCAAAATGTTTGGTGGTGGCATGCGGCAGGTGGGCATCATTGCCGCGGCAGGATTGATTGCACTCGAGAAGTCTCCCTCACGCTTGCACGAAGATCACACCAATGCCAAACGCCTGGCGGAAGGAATCGCCAGCATTCCGGGATTGAAGATTGATCCAGCTTCGGTGCGCACCAATATCGTGATTTTTGATTGCACCGCGACTGGCATGACCGCGGTGGAACTGTGCGATGCGCTTCATACGCGTGATATCTGGGCGCAAGACACCGCTCCATATTCGGTGCGCATGGTGACCCACTGGAATGTGAACCGCGATGGGGTGGAGAGGGCGTTAACGGAATTGAAAGCAGTGGTCGAGAGACGGGCAGGGCGGTCGGCCTAGTTCCTAATTAATTCGCAGCATTAGGGGAAAGTCTGAGGAGGCTTCAATGGCGTGTGTGTGGAAGCATGTGGCGACGGCGGTTCTTTTTGTAGGAATGGCATCCACAATTTCGGCGAGCAGTGCTGGCGCGCAAACCAAGGCAGCAGCATCCGCTCCTACAGCCGATGATGCTCGCAAATTTATTGATGCCGCCGAGGCCAATCTATTCGACCTGGAGATTAAAGCTTCGCGCGGCGAGTGGGTCGCAGCAAATTTCATTACCGATGACACCGAGCAGATCGCCGCCGATGCCGACGAGATCTTCAACACCGCTGCCACGCGCTATGCCAAAGAAGCGCATCGCTACGACAAAGTCCAATTGCCGCCGGAGTTGGCCCGCAAACGACTGCTTCTCGAACTCGCTACGAATTTCCCGGCGCCTGACGATCCAAAGGCGCAGAAAGAACTCGCGCAGGTGCTGGCCTCGCTTAATGGCGACTATGGAAAAGGGAAGTGGTGTCCGAACGGCGACAAGAAGCCGTGCCTCGACGTCACTGCGGTAGAAAAGTTGATGGCCACCAGCCGCGATCCCGAGGAACTGAAACGCGCCTGGGTCGGTTGGCACGCCGTAGGCGCGCCGATGCGCCAGCGCTATGTGCGCATGGTGGAGCTGGGCAATCAGGGTTCGAAGGAATTGGGCTACGCCGATGCGGGCGCGCTGTGGCGTTCCAATTACGATATGGCTCCCGACGCGTTTGCAAAAGATTTGGACCGTCTGTGGTCGCAACTGCAACCGCTCTATCTTTCGCTGCACGCCTATGTACGCGGCCAGTTGGTCAAAAAATACGGCAAGGACGTTGTGCCGCCAAACGGCCCGATCCCCACTCATTTGCTGGGGAACATTTGGGCGCAAGAGTGGAACAACGTTTACGAGCTCATGGACTCGCCCAAGCCCGCGCAAAGTTTTGACCTGACCAGGATTCTGGTCGACCGCAAGACCGATGCGAAAGGCATGGTGAAGTACGGCGAGAATTTCTTTGTCTCGCTAGGATTCGCGCCGCTGCCGCCGACGTTCTGGGAGCGATCGCTATTCACCAAACCCGCCGATCGCGACGTGATTTGCCACGCCAGCGCTTGGGACGTGGACTTCAAAGACGATCTGCGCGTCAAAATGTGTATCCAGATTCGCGAAGAAGACTTTCGCACCATTCACCACGAACTGGGCCACAATTTTTACCAGCGCGCCTACAACACCCAACCCCCTCTGTTTCAGGCCAGCGCCAATGATGGATTTCACGAGGCGGTTGGCGACACCATCGCGCTTTCCGTCACTCCCGAATATCTCAAAAAGATTAGCTTGATCGATACTGTGCCGCCTGCCTCCGGCGACACCGACTACCTGCTGCAACAAGCGCTGGAAAAAGTGGCGTTTCTCCCGTTCGGTTTGGTGATCGACAAGTGGCGCTGGGAAGTTTTCTCTGGGCAGGTCAAACCGGACGAATACAACAAGGCCTGGTGGGCGCTGCGCCAGAAGTATCAGGGTGTAGCGCCGCCAGTAGCCCGCACCGAAGCTGATTTCGACCCGGGCGCGAAGTACCACGTGCCCGGCAATGTGCCGTACATGCGCTACTTCCTGGCGCGCATTTACCAGTTCCAGTTTCAACGCGCGCTCTGTAAAGAAGCTGGCGTGCCGGGGCCCCTGCATCGCTGCTCCATTTATGGAAATAAACAGGCCGGTGACAAGCTGAATGCCATGCTTTCCATGGGCGCCAGCAAACCGTGGCCCGACGCGATGGAAGTGCTGACCGGGCAGCGGGACGCGGATGCCAGCGCGCTCGCCGATTATTTCGCGCCGCTGAAAATCTGGCTCGATGAGCAGAACAAAAAAAACGGTTACCCGGTAGGCTGGTGACCTGATTTTGTAGCGCCGGCAGCCTGCCGGCACGGCGCTAGACACTGCGTATCTTTCATCCAAGTTTCTAAAGACGAGCAAGTGCTGAGAGCAACGCACCCGAATCGTCCGAGTGCGCTCCAGCACTCTATAAGCTAAACTTACTGTGAGTATATCTAAAACCGCCTGACCGGGGGATTTCGTGGATTTCACGTTCACCGACGAACAGCAGCAACTGCGCAAGAGCGTCC
>DASXBH010000363.1:0-4772 GCA_036491775.1 Candidatus Acidiferrum sp. | reverse complement strand
ACCCTCTTCACCACCGTCGTCCGCGACGATCTCGCCTTCAGCGGCATCATCGAACTCGTCAGCCCCAGTTTCTATCCCACCACCAATCTTCCTTCGCAACCCGGTGAACTCCGCAATCTCACCTGGACCGATCCTCCCATGAACGCCAACTACGTCGCCTTCGGCAACCTCTCTGAATCCGCTACCGAAGTCACCATTCCCGCGTGGATGTTCGACGTTCGCAGCACCAACACCCAACCCGTTGTGGGCAAGGTCTATCGTGGCGCCCCCACCGACGCCCAGGTTCGCAAATTTGCTCATCAATTTGCCGACGAAATCATCAGCCAACTTACCGGTGGACTGCCCAGCATTTCTTCCACGCAAATCGCCTTCATCAGTTCCCGCACCGGCAGCAAGGAACTTTGGATCATGGATTACGACGGTTCCAACCAGCATCCGCTCACTTCGCTGAAAACCATTTCGCTCACGCCGCGTTGGTCTCCCGATAATTCGCGCATCGCCTTCACCTGCTTCGAGCGGGCGGGCGGCGCCGTTTCTGCCCAGATCTGTATGTACTCCTTCGACGCCAACAAAATAGTTTCCTTCGCGCGCTACAAAGGCACCAACAGTTCGCCCACCTGGTCGCCCGACGGCTCGCAAGTCATGTTCTCGTCTTCCATGCAAGGCCCCGCGGACCTTTACGTCAGCGATGCCAGTGGTAATCGCCCCAAGCGCATCACCTTCTCTTCGGCCAACGCCGCAAACACTTCTCCAGCATGGAATCCCAAGACCGGACAATCCGTCGCCTATGTCAGCGATCGCGGTGGCGTTCCGCAGCTTTATCTCATGAACGCCGATGGCACCAACTCGCAGAAATTTGATTTGCCAGACATGGGTTACGTCATCGATCCCGCATGGTCACCCAATGGACAACTCCTTGCTTTCAGTTGGCGCCGGCCCAGCGGTAACTACGACATCTACATCATGGACGTCATCTCTCGTAAGACCATCGAAATCACTCGCGATTCCGGCCGTAATGA
The DNA here is from genome assembly GCA_036491775.1 of Candidatus Acidiferrum sp. Classification (GTDB taxonomy): domain Bacteria; phylum Acidobacteriota; class Terriglobia; order Acidiferrales; family UBA7541; genus Acidiferrum. The sequence goes on along the minus strand of DASXBH010000363.1, from coordinate 3,753 downwards.
ACGTCCCTGCTGGGCTCCCGATGGCCGCCACATTGTTTTCGAATCAACGCGCGGTGGCTCCCGCCAGATCTGGACCATGCTCGCCGACGGCAGCGCCGCTCGTCAGCTCACCACCAACGGCCACAACGAATCTCCCAACTGGTCCACTAAGTAAAAATGCCCACCCCCGCCCACACCAATTTCTCTAAGTCGCATCTCTCCACTCGTCGTCATCCCGCTCGCCCTGAGCTTCGTAGGAACCACAGAACTGGAGCCGTTTGCCGGTTCGCAGCGGTGAGATCTCGGCAAGCTCCTCAATCCTTGTCTCCCAACCAAACGTTATCTTTTCGCGCATCGTTTACACATCACATCCCTGCACCCGCCATTCCATGTACAATCTATCGCATCACGACATATTCCCCGAACCTGGCCCTCAGGTGTTACCATCTACCGAACCGGTCGGCCCAACACGGGATACTTCACTGTCCAGGAGGACTCGTATGACTCAGGTGTTCCGCGCTCACTTCCGCGCTATCTCGATTGCTGCTTGCACGCTGCTGTTGTTCGTCGCTGGCTGCTCCAAGAAACCGACGCTCCCGCCGCCTTCGACCTACACCCCGCCGCCATCGGCCACCAAGCCGACCGCTTCGATTTCCGCGGATCGCACCACCATTAATAAAGGGGACTCCGTAAAACTCTCTTGGACCACCACCGACGCGCCTAACGTGTCTATCGCGCCGGAAGTGGGCGCCGTCACCGCACAAGGCTCCACCACCGTGACGCCCGGTGACACCACCACCTACACCATCACCGCGAGCAACGCTGCCGGCAACGCCGACGCAAGCGTTCGCATCACCGTCGCCGCTGCCGCTCCTCCACCCGTGGAGACTTCCTTGTCCGATGACGAACGATTCTACAGGGATGTGCGTGACGCTTACTTCGATTACGACAGCGCCGAGATTCGTCCCGACGCTCGTCAGAATCTCGGCAAGACTGCCGACTTCCTCAAGGCCAATCCAACCATTCGCGTCAACATCGAAGGCCATTGCGACGAGCGCGGCTCCACCGAATACAACCTCGCTCTCGGCGTTCGCCGTGCCAACGCGGTTCGTGCCTACCTGGTCAGCCTCGGCATTCCTGGCGACCGCATGAACCCGGTCAGTTTCGGCAAGGAAAAGCCGTTCTGCATGCAAGCCTCCGAAGAATGCTACGCCCAGAACCGTCGCGGCCACTTCGTCCCGGCCCACCCGTAGCCACAACCTCAAATCACGCGGAAACTCATCTCGCGGCGTCAGTAGGGGCACAACATGTTGTGCCCCACTTCCGCACGCTCCGTCTTAGGGCGAATCACTTTCCACGAAACCCATCCCCGGGTACCGCACACTTCACATGTCGGGGTCTTCTTCCTCACTGACATTCACCGTCTGTCCCCCTCCATGCGACGCTGTCACATCCCGATCGGAGTGTTGGCGCCCTCTGCCAGCACGTAGCGAAGGATGCGGCACAACGTCAGGTATCCACCGGCCAACCACCTCATTTCCAACATCCACTTCTCTAATTCCGCAACTCCTCCATTCTCCCTAATACAACCACTTGCCCCCGCGCCCCTCTCACATTAAATTGGTTATAGATATGACTTCATCGCCTAATTCTTTCTTCTCTCGTCTCCGTGGAGGAACGACCATGCGTACACGCAACATCGCCTACTTTGGTGGCGCCATGCTTCTCAGCGCTCTTGCCGGCAGCCTTATCGGCCCTCGCCCCGCCATGGCCGTCGCCCGCGAAATTATCGAACTCCAGCGCGATGTCACCAGTTTGCTGCAAGGTCAAAAAGATCTCGCGCAACAAATGACCCAGGATCACACCGTCCAGAAAACGCTCATCGAGCAGTCCGGCGACACCGTTCGCCAGCTCAACTCGACCATGAGCAGCCTCCAGAAATCCGTGCAGGACGTCCAAGCCAATTCCGGCGCTCGTCTCGACACCATGTCCACGCAAGTCCAGGGACTCTCCGACAATCTCGAAGAAATTAAATCGCGGCTAGGCAAGGTCAATCAGCAACTCGTCGATCTGCAAAACTCCGTGCAAAATATCGACGCTCGCATGTCCGGTGGCGCTCCCAGCAACGCTCCTTCCAACGCTCCTTCCAACGCCCCCACCGGCGGCTCTCCTAATCCCGGCTCCGCTTCCCTGGCGCCTTCCGGCGGCTCCGGCGCTCCTCCGCCCGCGGACACCCTCTATTCCAACGGACTGCGCGACATCACCAGCGGCAAGTACGATCTCGCTCGTTCTGAATTTCAAGACTATCTGCGCTACTACGGCGATACCGATCTCGCCTCCAACGCCCAGTTCTATCTCGGCGAAATTGCCTATCAACAAAAACAGTACGAGCAGGCCGTCGGAGAATACGACAAAGTTCTCACCACCTATCCCAAAAGTTTTAAGTTGCCTTCCGCCCGCCTGAAAAAAGGCATGGCGCTCATCGAACTCGGTCAGAAAAATCCCGGCGTCCGCGAACTTCGTGAAGTCGTCAAACGCTACCCCGGCACAGAAGAAGAACGCCGCGCCCGCGCCCGCCTAAAAGACCTGGGCGTCTCCGTAACCGCCACCGCCACCCACTAATCTCACTTCAAGGTGCAGATAATCTAGTCTTCTCCGTGTCTTCCCTGCTCCGACCTCGGTGTCCTCTGTGGTAAGTCTTTCTCCTACTTCTCCCCCACCAGCGCATAACTCACAAACGCGAATTCTTTCCCATCCGGCGACCACGACGGCACATTCATCGTTCCTTGCCCTCCAAACAACTTCCCCACCACCCGGATCTCCTTGTCCTTCATGGTCATCATCCGTAACTCCACATCTTTATTCTCCGGATGCCCCTTCACGCTCGCGTCAAACGTTATAAACACTATCCGCTCTCCATCCGGCGAAAAGTGAGGAAACCAATCATTGCCCTCCCCAAACGTCACTTGCTCTTGCTCGCTTCCGTCCGCCTTCATCCGCCAAATCTGCATGTGCCCGGTTCTCTCTGAATTGAAGTAAATATGCTTTCCGTCCGGCGAATATTCCGGCCCATCATCCAATCCCGGCGCCGTCGTCAATCGCTTCTCGTCTCCACCCGCGGGCGAAATCGCGTAAATATCAAACTCCCCGCCGCGCTCGCCTACAAACGCCAGCGTCTTCCCGTCCGGCGACCATCCATGCCAGTACGACGGCGCATTCCTGGTCACCAACTGCGGCGCTCCCCCCGAAACCGGCAACACATACACCTGCGACTTGTGCTCCGCATTCTGCGTTTGATCGCTCACCACCAACGTTTTTCCGTCCGGCGAAATCCCGTGATCGTTGTTGCACCGCACCGCAAATCCCGTATCAATCGTCAGCGTCGTTCCGCCCGTTACCGCCAGCGTTTCGATTTTCCCATTCCGGTTGAACAGCAATCTTTTCCCATCCGGCATCCAGTTCGGCGCTTCAAACCGACCCTCCGCCACATAAATCGCTCGCCGGTCTCCCGACTCCGCATTCATAACCTCCATAATGCTGTACAGCTTCCCGCCAGCTTGCGGCACAGCCATTCCTGGCCGTGCAGTTTCTTCCTTCTCCTTGCTGTCAGCTGTAGGCTGGTGACCATCGACGCTCTTCACCTCCAACTTCGAAAACTCCGCCTTCTCCACTAAATCCTTTTCATGACTGCACACCCCAATCCCCACATAAAACGGTTCCTTCAACTCAATCCGCGGACTGGCCCCCGCCAACTGAAACTTCCCATCCTCTCCT
>DASXBH010000362.1:0-7161 GCA_036491775.1 Candidatus Acidiferrum sp. | reverse complement strand
AACACTTCGCCGATCGGCGCGAGGTAGTAAGTCGAAATCCACTGCCCAAGCTCCAAAAGTTTGGGCGTCAACGCCGGAACCAGGTCAACCACCTTGGTGACATCTCGAATTTTTGTCTCCGCTGGAGGCGCCACATCAATTTCCGTCACTACGCCAACCATCGCCTTTTTTCGAAACGGCACCAGCACCCGGCTGCCCGCCTGTATCTGCGCGCGCAATTCATCCGGCACACCATAGGTAAAGGTGGTGCGCAGCGGAACTTGTAAGGCTACGTTGCAGAAAGATTCAGGCATGCGCGTGTAGTGTAACAGTTGTCAGAAATACAGAAAAAAGCTGAGCAAATTTGAACTCGCATCGATTGCGATGTTCAACGGCTGATCAAAACAATCCCGGCGAAGATCAAAACAATTCCAAACCATTGCACCCGCGACACCGGTTCCTTCAACAAAATCGCCGCCAATCCCACCGTCACCGCTCCATACAGCGACGCCAACACACTCACCACGGAAGTCTGTTCGTGCTGCATCCCGTAGTTGTTCAGCACGTACGAACTTGTATCCAGAATCGCCATGCCCAGCAGCCACGGATTGGCATTTCCAGCAGGCGCTGCGAGTGGAACTCGCAGTACGACGATCACCCCCGCCGTTACCAGCACACTCGTCAACCGGATAAGCCACACAGAAGGCGCAGCTCCGAGCAGCGGTACAACCCGAATTCCCAACAACCAGAACATCACGCCGAACCCCAGTGCAGCGGCGAGCGCCCATCCCACACCAAGCCGTTTCTTCCCACGAAGCGCGGGCTCCTGGTTAGAGTTCTCATCGTCAGGACCGTCTTCCCCACGCGCCACAAGCACCACGCCCAAGATCGTGAACGCGATTCCCGCAACGCGCACCGGAGTGACTCGCTCCCCAGTCGCCGCCGACAACAAAAACGTCAGTACCGGATAGCTCGCCGAAATTGGCGCCACCACCGACATCTTCCCAATCTCAAATGAACGATATAGCGCCAGCGTTCCCAAAGTATTCAGCAGCCCGGCAAGCACGCCCCAAATCCACGGCCGCGCCCCCGAACCATCAAACAAATGTCCCCAGCCGCCCAGCCAGCGCACGGCCAGAGTGATCAGCAAGCAGCCAAGCAGCTGCATGTACAACATGGCCCGAAATGTGCCGATTTTGCGCGTGGCGAATCGCGCCAGCAGGTCCGAAGTGCCCCAACTCAGGGCAGACGCCAATCCAAGCAGAATCCCCATGGCGGATTAGGAAGATTTGGGACGTTTAGGAGCTTGCAGCCCGAGTTCGGCCATAACTTTTTGCAGATCTTTCCAGACTTCACTCTTCGCCGGCGGGTTCCGCAATAAATATGCGGGATGATACGTAGCCATTAATTTGTGTCCGCGCCACGTGAGCCACTCCCCGCGAAACTGCGAAATTCCGCGCGTTGTCTCCAGCAGAGTCTTTGCCGCAGTCGCGCCCAGGCACACGATCACCTTGGGATTGATGAAATCAATCTGCCGGATAAGGTATGGCGAACACGTCGCCACTTCGTCCGGCTCCGGCGCACGATTTTCCGGGGGCCGGCACTTGACCACATTACAGATGTAGACATCAGTGCGCTGCAGCCCCATAGCTTCGATCATCTGGGTCAGCAACTTTCCCGCTCGGCCCACGAATGGCAAACCTTGCATATCCTCATCTGCCCCAGGGCCCTCGCCAACGAACACCAGTTGCGCCTTGGGATTGCCATCACCAAACACAATCTTGTGACGCCCTTTGTGCAGTTTGCAGCGCGTGCAATCGCCGATATCTGCGCGAATCGTCAGCAGCGAGTCGTCTTTGGTCTTCTCGACGTGTTCGAAAATCGAAGTCGTTGCCGATTTCGCGCTGAGTTCCCCCTGCAGCACGACCTCGGGAGCGGCCGAAATCTTCGATTCAGGTTTGAATGCCACGGGCTTGGGCGCGGTCTTGGGCAAAGAAATCTCCTCGATGGAAGTGGGCGCGGCAACGACAGGCTCCGAATCCAGGCTAAGCATCGACGTAGCACTGGACCGCCGATCACGATAAAACAAGCGAATGCCCAAATCCTCGTAGTAGCGCAGGCGTTCTTCGATTTTGTCTTGGAGGGAATCCGGAGCGCGTTCTGGCATAAAAATATTCAGTCGCTCGCCCGGTGCGATGCGCTTTTGCCGCGCAACACGCCACGCAGCCGCAGCGCCTCGTCCAGAATTTTATCTGCCACTTCGACCTTGCTCATGCGCGGCAGCGCCAAGTCCCGCCCATCCCGCGAGAAGAGTGTCACGATATTCGTATCGTAGTCGAATCCCGCGCCTTCCGCCGTCACGTCGTTGGCGACAATCAGATCGGCATTCTTTTGCGTCAACTTCTTGCGTGCGTTGTCCGCCACGTTTTCCGTCTCCGCGGCAAAGCCCACCACCAGCCGCTCTCCCTTATCGCGCGCCACCGTAGCGAGAATATCCGGATTCGGTTCCAGCCGCAGCGCCACAGATTCCTTACCTCGCTTGATCTTCGAAGCAGACCGCTCCGCAGGCCGGAAGTCCGCTACAGCCGCCGCAAAAATCCCAATGGAAGCCTGCGCGAAATTTCTAACGACCGCGTCCAACATCTCCCGCGTGCTGCGCACATCCAGTCGCTCCACGCCTTGCGGTGCCTCCAGCAACGTTGGCCCCGAAATTAAAATAACCTTCCCGCCGCGCCGCGCCACCGCTTCCGCAACCGCGTAACCCATCTTCCCCGATGATCGATTACTCAAAAAACGAACTGGGTCGATGTCTTCGCACGTAGGGCCCGCCGTCACCAGCACCGTATCACCGGCCAGATCCTGTGCGGCCCGCAACACATCCTGCACTGACTTTACAATTTCTTCCTGCGCCGCCAACCGCCCTGGACCTGTCATGCCACAAGCCAGATAGCCTTCGCCCGGCTCCACAATGCGCACACCTCGGGTCCGCAGCGTCGCCAGATTTTCCTGGGTAGCGGCGTGCTGCCACATATTCACATTCATTGCGGGAGCTACAACCACCGGCGCCGTCGAGGCGAGATACAAGGTAGAAAGAAAATCGTCGGCAATCCCGCGCGCGAATTTTGCCAGGATATCTGCGGTAGCGGGCGCCACCAGCAGCAAATCCGTCCGCTGCGCAACCGCGATATGCTCAATGGCGGATTCCAGGTTCGCTTCCCCGGAAGCGCTACCTTCAGATCCAAAAAGATCGGTAATAACTTTCTGCCCGCTAAGCGCTGCGAAGGTGAGCGGCGTGATGAACTCGCGCGCAGCACGCGTCATGACTACTTGTACGGTATGCCCCTCCTGCTGCAGGCGGCGCACCAATTCTGCGGACTTGTAGGCCGCGACTCCGCCAGTTACGCCAAGCGTGATGCGCATCAAAGCCTCGCGGGCGCCTTACTTGCGGCGCTTCCCGTCGTCCGGTTCCTCGCCTGCCAGCTCGATGAAATCGTATTCAATCAAGCCATGAGTGACTTCTTCACAGGCGATCCGCGTAGCTTTCTGTGTGCGCAGGTTGTCGACGAGTGGTGGTGCGCCGGCCATGATCTGCCGGGCTCGTCGAGCAGCCAGCACCACGTAAGCAAACTGGCTCTCGGGAGCTTTGGTTTGCACGGTCATTAGAATGTTACCCTCCAAACGATGCCAGAACCTGATTCACACGATCATGTCGCCGCTCCCTGGAGCAACGCAAGGCCATGACTATGGCTTGTGCTTCTCTTCCGGCGCGTTCCACGTCGTCATTTACAACACAAAAATTGTAAAACTCTCTGCTCTCGACGATTTCCGCACGCGCCCTCGCCAGTCGTCGCGCGATTTCTTCGTCGGCGTCCTGCCCCCGGCTTCGCAAACGATCCTCAAGTGCCTGGCGCGAAGGTGGCAGAATAAAAATTGAAATCGATTCGGGCAGTTCCCGCTTTACCTGCTTGGCGCCTTGCACATCAATTTCCAGCACCAGGTCTAATCCCAGCTTGCGAGATTCAGCGAGCCACTTCTTCGGTGTGCCATACGAATATCTTCCGAAGACACGAGCATACTCGAGAAACTCGCCCCGTTTCACCATGGCGTCGAATTCCGCCTCAGTGACGAAATCATAGCATTTTCCACTGGCCTCGGTCGCGCGAGGCGGCCTGGTAGTACATGAGATCGAAGACATCGTCCCCGGTAGTTCCAATATTCTGGGCACCAGCGTGGACTTCCCGGAACCCGAAGGCCCCGAAACAATGATCACCAGCGGAGAAACCGGCTTGTCCTCGCTCATTCGATGTTCTGCACCTGTTCTCGCAATTTTTCGATCTCCGCCTTGATCTCCAGAGCGATTCCCGTGATTGCCAGTGCATCGGTTTCCACGCCTGGCGTTTTCGAGAGCATGGTGTTGGCTTCGCGATGCATTTCCTGCAACAGAAAATCCAGCTTCTTGCCTAGCTCTCCAGCGCCGTCCAGCAGCTTGGCGAACTGCATCAGGTGACTCCGCAAGCGGTCTAATTCTTCGCTGATATCGCTGCGTTCTGCAAGCAACGCGGCCTCTTGCGTAATGCGCGAAGGATCGGTGACCGCGCCATTCAGAATTTCTTTCAGCCGCGCTTGCAGACGGCGCGCAAACGCCGGACGCAGTGCTGTGACCAGTTCGCGAACTTGCTCGGCCTGTGTTTCGATGCGCGCCACACGCGTACGCAGCTCCTCGGTCAGATGCCGCCCTTCATTCCGCCGCATCTCGTCCAATTTCCCGAGCGCCTCAAGCAAATAGCGCTCCAGCACTTTGCCAAATGCATCCTGCTCTTCCTCGGAATCCGGCAAGGCTGGCGCCAGCCCGGCAATCACCCCCGGCAGGCGCAACAACGAAACGAAATCCAATTCTGCCTTCGAACCACTTTGCTGGCGTAGCTCATCCGCCACGCTCAAATACGATTGCAGCAACTCGCGATTCACATGCACCGGCGCGGCTCGGCCCGGTTCCACATTCACGTGAACATCAATGTGACCGCGGTGAATTCGTTCCCGCACCGTTTGCCGCAGCCGGTGCTCATAAGGCTCCAGCGATTCCGGAAACCGCATTTTCACGTCCAGAAACCGGTGGTTCACGCTCTTCACGCTGATGCGAATCAGCCAGCCATTATGCTCGCCGCGCGCCGTGGCGTAGCCAGTCATGGAGCGGCATTCCGCTTTCGCTGCGGGCGCCTTGCGTTCGTCGAATGTTCCCGGTGCGCTCATGCTTTGTTGTTCGAACTTGCGGGATTCGGATTGCGTCCGTCAGCCGGCGTCAAGACTTCATCGTCGGCAAATTGCAAATCGTGCAGCCGCGCGTAGCTTCCGCCCTGCACCAGGAGTTCTGCATGTGTGCCGCTCTCGCGAATCTGCCCGTCTTCCAGTACAAGAATCTTATCGGCTTTTCGTATAGTTCCCAAACGATGCGCGATCACAAACGTGGTGCGTCCGACCATCAGGTTGCTGAGGGCCTTCTGCACGTAGAGTTCAGACTCTGAGTCCAACTCTGAAGTAGCTTCGTCCAGAATCAGAATTGGCGAATCCTTCAGAATTGCGCGCGCAATCGCGATCCGTTGCCGCTGTCCCCCGCTCAGCCGTGTGCCACGTTCTCCAATCAACGTGTCATAGCCCTGCGGCAGTTCCTGAATGAAGTCGTGCGCCAGCGCCGCCTTCGACGCTTCGATCACGCGATCGCGAGGGACCGCCGTCATCCCGTAGCAAATATTGTTCAGCACCGTATCGTGAAACAGAATGTTTTCCTGCGTCACCATGGAAATCTGCCCGCGCAACGATCGCAGCGTCGCTTCCCGAACATCTCGCCCGTCGATGCGGATCGCTCCCGCGCTCACTTCGTAAAAGCGCGGAATCAGATTGACCAACGTAGTCTTTCCTGCCCCGCTCGACCCGATGAACGCCACCAATTCGCCCTTGCGCGCCAGAAAACTGATGTCGCGCAGTACCGGCGAATCGTCATACGAGAAGCTCACGTTTTCGAAGGCAATTTCTCTCGAGAATGCCGGCAATTCCACCGCGCCCGGCGTGTCCTGCTCTTCCTGATGCAAATCCAAATAGGAAAACACCTGCGTGGTTGCGCCCTGTGCTTGCTCGAACTGCTGGTACACCGCGCCCATACGCTTGATCGGCTCGTACGACTTAAACAGCGCGTACACGAAAGTAAAAAACATTCCGACGGTCATTTGCTGCAGCCGAATCTTGTCGCGCGCATACAGCAAAATCAGTGAAATCACCACCGGCAGCAGCAAGTCCATCAAGGGAGAAGTGCCCACCTGCGCCCGTACCCAACGCATCGTTTCCCGCAGCAATCGTTTGGCGGCGGCTCGAAACTTATTAATTTCGAAATCTTCCATACCAAACGCTTTCACGATGCGATTGCCGGTGATGGTCTCCTGCAGAATCTGATTCAACTCTCCCAGCTTGTTCTGGCTGCTTTCCACCGAACGCCGGATCCTCCGCCCTAGTTTAGCCACTGGCCACAGCACCAGCGGCAAGAACACCGAACAACCCAAGGTCATTTTCCAATCGATGCTGAACAGCACCACGATGAATGCTACGAACGAGAAACTTTGCCGGAACACGTCGGCCAGATATTCCGACAGCGCCGGCCGGGCCCGCTCCACATCATTAATCACCGCCGACATCACTCGCCCCGTCGGTTGGCTATGGAAAAATCCAATCGGCTGGCGAATAATCTTTTCGTATACGACGTTGCGCAGATGCGTGATAGCCCGATGTCCAACAAACTGAATCAACGTGCTCCCGCCAAATTCCGCCAGCGACTTCACCAGAAACACCACCAGCAGAGAAATAGCCACAATCGGCCAAACGTTATGTACGCTGTGTGGGAAGAACCGGTTCAGGTAAATTGCCGGTCCGCCGTGGGGAAACTGGAACAGCAGCACGTTGGAATCCGGCGCAGCAGGGTTCAACACGCGGTCGACGATCGGCTTGATCATCAGCGCAATCACCGCTTCCGCTACGCCTACCACCGCCAACAGCACTACCCCGACCGCCAGAGAAAACCGGTACGGTTTCACGTAGCCCAGCAAGCGTTTTAATTGAGGTGATACGAGCAAACCAGATCCTGCCCCCGGACAGACTCCTAACCCCTACTTGGTACGCTATTCGGCTGTAGCGCAG
>DASXBH010000361.1:0-2812 GCA_036491775.1 Candidatus Acidiferrum sp. | reverse complement strand
CACCAGCCTGCGAAAGGGCGCGGCCATAAACAAAATCCGTATCACTGAAGTGTGTGTACCAGTAAAAATCATCGTAAATGGAATGATAAATTCCGCCGCGGTCCTCGCCTCCAAATTCAATTCCCAACGCAGCTACGCCCGCAAAGTTAATAAACGGCGCGTGGTCGGAACCTCCTCCCAACATATCCAACCGCAAGTCGTGCCGTTCGCGAATTTCGCGGCGCGCCTCGGCCGATCCCGCGTTTTCGAGTTCCTTCATCTGCGCGCGCTTCCATACGGACAGCTTGGTTTCCGGGTCTTGCACATCGCGCGCCACGTCATTTATGAAATGCTCGAACGTGTGCGATCCTTCCAGGCCGAAAAAGCCGCGACTGTTGCTGTCTGAATTGATATAGACGACCGCGTGTTTGCGCAGATCGTCGACGTGCGTCTCTACCCACTCCGTCGAACCTAACAGCCCGGGCTCTTCGCCGTCCCACGCGCAATAAATCAGCGTGCGCTTGGGTTTCCAGCCCTGCTTCACGAGTTCTCCCATGGCACGCGCTTCTTCCAACACCGCAACCATCCCAGAAGTCGGATCCTCGGCGCCGTTCACCCACGCATCGTGATGGTTCCCGCGAATAATCCACTCGTCGGGAATGGTCGCGCCCGGAATTTTGCCAATTACGTCGTAGAGCGTCGCCATATTCCAGTTGGAGAAGACTTTCAGGTGTACCTTCGCTGGCCCCGGCCCCATGTGATACGTAAATGGCAATCCGCCGCGCCAATCTCCTGGAGCTACCGGACCCGCGATGGACTGGAGCAAAGGTTGCGCATCGGAATACGAAATCGGCAACACCGGAATTTTCGTAAGCGACTGAGCGTCCTTAATCGCCAATCTCTTGGCATCAGCCGTCGCGCCAATTCCGGGCGTCAGCGGATCGCCCATAAACACCGAGCTATCCTGCACGCTGCCTCGTTGAACGCCTTCTTTCGGCCGCATCGGTCCCTTTGGGAAAACCTCACCCGGTGAATAGCCGTCATCGCGCGGGTCGGAATAAATGATGCAGCCGATCGCACCATGCTCCGCACCGACTTGCGGCTTGATGCCCCGCCACGAATGCCCGTAACGCGCAATAATGATCGCGCCCTTCACGGAAATGCCGCGACGCTCCAGTACTTCGTAGTCCTCGGGCAATCCATAATTCACGTATACGAGCGGGCCGGTAACATCGCCGTCAATCGAATAGGCGTTGTAGGTCGGCAATTGCTCTTTCGTCTGACTTGAAGTGGGGTCTTCCTTAACGGCCGGCTCTTGTAGCGTGGCCGTAAAGTGCGGGCCGCCCTCGACGAGCTCCACCAAACGTTCCTTTGGCGTAGGATAGAGGACACTAAACGTCTCGATGTGCGTATCCAACCCAAATTCCTTGAATTTCGCAGCAATCCATTCGGCATTTTCCTTGTCGTAGGGAGAACCGACGTTGTGCGGTCTGGCCGATAGATGTTGCATGTAGTCGCGCAAGTTGCCGGCAACCGGGATGGCTCGGAATTTTTCTTCCCACTGGCGCTCGGCTTTCGAAGATTCCGCGGAATAGCCATACAGCGGAGCGTCGTCCGCCGCGGTAACCAGCGATTTGATTGGCGAAAACGTGCTAGCGGCGACAAGCATTCCTGCGAACAAAGCAATGCGATAGATTCGGTTCACTGTGGCTCCCTAAACAAGACGTGGATTATTTCCTGAACGGCTTTGAACCGCAAGTGCCGTTTTGCCCGAGCGCGTTCGCGTTACGGCGGAGAATTCAAGGGCTTCGCGGAATTGTCCTGATTGGAAGAGGCGGGATTCTCAGAGAGCCGGGCCAGTATTTCTTCGACGGTCTCCTCGGGCCGCTTGCCGACGTCGACCACAATCGCGTCTCGCGGCTCTTCCAGAGTGGCAAATTGATCGTCCAGAATAGCGGTGCCGGCGAAATGGCCGTGCCTTTGTTGCAGTCTCTGCTGAATCAGTTCGCGTGAGCCCTTCAAATAAATTATCTTTGCGGGCAGGTTGCCCAGCAACCTGTGGCGGTACGCTTCGTTTAGCGCGGAACAAGCCAGCGCCACCTTTTTGCCCGCCGCATTTAGCTTCTCCAGCTCCACATGCATCGCGTCGAGCCACGGAATTCGATCTTCATCTGTCAGGTGAATTCCCAATCGCATTTTTTCGCGGTTCGCGGAGGAGTGAAAATCATCCGCGTCCAGGAATATCCAATTGAGCCTTCGCGCGAGTTCCGACGCGATCGTAGTTTTGCCCGAGCCTGCAACGCCCATCACCAGCAGAATCATGCGACCTCTTGCAAAAAGGAAAGTTTGTCGCAGAGACATGTCAAAGTCCAGCGGCAGCGAACCTGCGAATGCGGTAAGATTCGGCAACTTAACAGTACGACGCAATTCCTTCGGTGAACACTGAGTGACCGAGACAAAAAACCTATCTCCGGAAAATCGGCGCACCATGCAAAAAGCCGGCCTTTTCTATTTCGTCTTCGTGATGTTCGCCTACACCACCGGCGGGCCGTTTGGCATGGAAGAAATGGTCACCACCAGCGGGCCTGGGCTGACACTGGTTTACTTGCTGGTGATTCCGTTTTTCTGGTGCATCCCGGTTTCGTTGGTCGCCGCTGAGCTGACCACCGTCATGCCGGTCGAAGGCGGTTTCTATCGCTGGGTGCGCGCCAGCTTCGGAAATTCCTGGGGCTTTTTGGCGGGCTGGTGGAATTGGAGCGCTTCCTGGCTGCTTGGTGCCGGCTACGCCGTTCTGTTTAGCGACTATTTGGCAATTTATTTTCCGAGTCTGGTT
>DASXBH010000360.1:0-10727 GCA_036491775.1 Candidatus Acidiferrum sp. | reverse complement strand
TGATCGCGTCCGCAGCGTTCCCGGCCACCACCCAGCTTGCCGACCCGGCCACCACGGCTTCATCCTCAAACCACAGAAACCCGAAGTCATCGATGCACTCCGGGAAATCCGGCTTGATGATGATGTATCCCGGAATCACGGCGCCGGGAATGTACGAATTGTCCGCGCGATTGTTGCTGTACGTCTTCGTTTTCGACACCGTTCCTACTCCAGCCACATACGAAGTGCTGGATACAGGGTGCGTCCCAAGAATGTAGTTGACCGCGCGAAGTGTGTATTCCGGGCTGACCAGTTCCGGAAAGGCCTTATGCAGGAAATACATTCGTATGGCCATGTCCACCACGGCGCCCGATCCGCCCCATGTGCCGAGACTCGGTGGCACCCCGAACGGGGTGGCGTTCAGCCGCTCATCCAAACCCGCCATATAATTCTTCACCGCTTCGCGCATTTGATCCTTCGCGCCGGCGCCCAGGTAAGGCAAAGCCCGCACCGCGCTCCAGCCACGCGAATCCATCTGTTGCGGCGTAATCATTTGGGGAAACAATTCCTTCAGCCGGGACTTGTAAGGATCGGCGCCATTCGTAGCGATGGTCAATTCCAGTGCAGCTGTCCACTCCAGTCCAGCATTAAATCCTCCACGACTGGAGCCGGCCGAGGGGGTTGATTGTGCTCCAGTCGTACCCGTGTTTGTCGGAGCACCCCCGCTGCTCACTGCGTTACCGCCGCTTTGAGCACCTGAGACCGTGCCCTGCGACGCGGCCAGCACACCACCTCCCGGCGCGCCTGCCGGAGCCGCTCCGCCTAAGCCGCCGCCCGCCGAATTCTGCGTTGGATGAGCCTTCTCGTCGTTCCAAGCCTTGATCGCGGTATCCATGCAGTCTCTCGATAAGGCATCGTCCCAGCCTTTGAGCGTATCCGCTGCCGCCGCTAGAGCGGCAATGGCGTTCCACTGGAAAAACGGGTTGTTCGTAGTGAAGATCCAGCGATCGTCCGGCCTGCCGGAATAGTCACCCTTGGTTTCATTCGGGCCGAGCTTCGGGTCGTAAATGCGACCGTCCGTTTTCGAGGCGCCGTCGCCCACCTGCGTGTACTGCCGCAGATCGGGCTCGTGAGTGCCACGAATCGCGTGGCCGATGTTGTGGAACTGCGCCAGGATGAGCAGTGCACCGTGCTTCACCTGCTGCACGGCGTCCGGCACTCCATCGGGCCGGTGCATCTCCACCTCGCGGGTGGTTTCATCCACGGTAAGCTCATCATACGTCAGATGAAATTCGCGATACGCCAGCGCCAGGCTCTGAATCACGCTCAGTTGCGCGGGCTCCTCTAAGTCGAAATCGCCCGCGTCATACCAGCCCCCCACGTTCATTCCGGGGATGTGATCGCCGCCTTTGTATTTTCCATCCGTCGCTGCGGCCTGGTTCCAGCCGTCAAATTGCTCTCCGATCACCGGCGCCATGCGCCCATCATCCAGGTGCGAAGCCCCATGCCACACCCGGTATCCTTCGCGAACCGCAACGTGATCCATCTGCTCCGCCAGGTGATGGTCGAGGCTGTCTTCCCAGATCTTTGCGTAGATGTCCTGGGAAATCGGGAAAGGGGCGGTGCGCTGGTCTGCATACTCGATTACATACAAACCGGGCTCCTTCACGGGCGTGAAATCGAATTTCGAATACACGTAGCGCAACCACGGCGTCGCAGGCGTGATCGCACCCTCGAACACTTGTTGGTAAGCACCGTTCTCCGTCAGGCGCAACACTCGGGCCGTTTGCGGGCCGTTGTATTTCGGGTCGAGTTCGAGCACCGCCACCTTGGAGAAGCCCGGCGCATATCCCACCTGACTGTGCGCGATGATCGGCAGGCGTGTCCAGTTCGGGATCAAGTCCGGACGGATGTGCCACACGATAGCTCCCATAGTTTTTTCCGAAGGAATCAGCGAACGTAACACAAACCAGCCGTTCTGCGCGCGGTCGCGCCCATCGAAGAGCATCAGGTTGACTGTATCTGATAGGACGTTCACGCGAGCCAACGCGTCATCCACGCCCAAGGTGATGCTCTTTCCTTCGGCAAACGGCAGCGGCTGGGTGTGTCCCTTGGCCTTGTCCCAGTCCTCCAGGTAATAAGCTTTTTTCGGCTCATCCGCCAATGGCAAAGCCTTCGTCATCGCGTCGTTCGGCGTTCGCGGGAAAATGCCGGCTTTGCTTCCGTCCACCACGTAAGCCTTGCCCATGTAGATCGACGGCAGAAACTCCAAATTGAAGCCCGCCCTCCCCGCCAGTTTCTGCGGTAGCGGCTTATCGAGATTGACGCTGACCTTCACCCCGCCGGGCTCCGCGGCCACTTCCAGCGTGTAACTGAAATCGAACGTAGGGAAACTGAGGTCGGCAGTCAGCCGGTTGTTCGTCTTGTCCGCGTGGCGGCCCTTAAGCGTTGCCACCAGATCCCACTGTTCCGGCGTTGGCATCAGGCGAACGTCGCCGTTCGTGGCGATGCGCTGGCCGTGCAGGATCATCTCCATGGCCGTGTTCTTTTGGTCTACAAAAACGGGGTGGTACGTGCTGTCGTACAGAAAAACGTTGAAGCCTTGGGTAGCCAGGTAATCCTTATCCGTCACCTTCATCACAAAATCCGCGCCGGACAAGCCTGGCGCTGAAACCAACACCAAGAGCAGACAAATAGTTCGCGTAAGCATAAGTTGGGATCGATACTGCTCCTTTGCCCCAAGATGATATGACATGTAGGCCTTTAGGTGCTCTTTGTTCCGTAGGCTAGCCGCAACCCACAATTACTCAATCGAGCGTGATAACGAGCACCCGGGCGAATAGCTCAGGTGCGCGGCGAGATTTTGGGGACCGCGCTTGCGAAATCGATGTATAAGGCTATGTCCAAATTCCGCGTCTCTCCGAATCACGGAGACGCACCAGCATCGAGAAGTTATGTGTTGGGCCACAGTTGCATCCGAGAGTTCAGAACTTCCGGGGGAGAAATGCACGCGCAAAGTACCGATGCACAAAGAATGGTGAGTCGGGTCCAATTGTGGAGGTCAGCCCACTATTCGCTGAGCTGGGTGTTTCTCGCGCTGCTTGCGGCGACACTTGGGTTCGCTTTGTCCCCGGCATCAGCTCAACAGCTGAGATTGTCGATTGATGTTTCTAAACCTGGGGCAAGGATCGATCGAAATATCTTCGGCCAATTCGCGGAACATTTAGGCCACGGCATATACGAAGGAATTTGGGTCGGACCCGAATCTTCGATTCCGAATACGCGCGGCATCCGGAACGATGTCGTTGCGGCCCTGAAAGCGCTGCGAGTACCAAACGTGCGCTGGCCCGGAGGCTGCTTTGCGGATGAATACCATTGGCGAAAAGGAGTCGGACCGGCCGACAAGCGACCGGTGACTTTAAATCCCAACTGGGGTGGCGTGACCGAACCGAATACATTTGGCACGCACGAGTTCATGGATTTTATCGACCAAATCGGCGCGGACGCGTATGTCTCCGTCAATGTCGGCACCGGCACGCCTCAGGAGGCCGCGGAATGGCTGGAGTACATGACCACTGCGGAACCCACCGCCCTGGCAAAGGAACGCGCCGAGAACGGCCACGCCGATCCATACAAGGTGAGGTATCTCGGCATTGGAAATGAAAGTTGGGGGTGCGGCGGAAATATGAGCGCCGAATACTATACGAGCCAACTCAAGAGTTACAGCCGCTTCGTGAGAGATTTCAACCCAACGCAGCAGCAAAACGATCAGGTTTTGAAGATTGCAGTTGGACCCGGCGGCAACGAGCCCGAGTGGGCGGCCTGGACCGAAACGGTGATGAAGGCTTACAAGGACCGTCCGTGGAGTTGGGATATGAACGGGTTGTCGATGCACTTCTATACGACGGTAAAGTGGCCGCCGTCCTACAAGTCCGTTGGATTTGCGGAAACCGAGTACAGCCAGATTTTAAAAAACACGCTCAACATGGAGGATCTGATCACGAAGTATTCGGAGATCATGGACAAGTATGATCCCCCGAAAAGAGTTGCATTGGCCGTGGACGAATGGGGCGCATGGTACGCGCCGCTGCCTGGCTCTAATCCGGGCTTTCTGCAGCAACAGAACAGCATGCGCGACGCGATACTGGCTGCGCTGAATCTGAATATTTTTGCCCGGCACGCGGATCGCGTGCGTCTGGCTAATATCGCGCAAATGATCAATGTGCTACAGGCGATGATCATGACCGACAAAGATAAGATGGTTCTCACGCCGACTTACTATGTGTTTAAGCTGTACGTACCGTTCCAAGATGCTACGTTTGTGCCTGTAAATTTTGACGCCGGAACCTACGCTCATGAAGACTCCAAACTGCCGCGGCTCGATGCCATCGCGGCGAAAGACAAATCGGGGAAGCTATGGCTCGAGCTGACCAATATCGACCCGAACACTCCGGTCGATATCGAATTGAGCATTCCAGGAATGACGCCGAAATACGCCTCTGGAGAGTCGCTAACAGCGCTTAAAGTGGACAGCGTTAACACGTTTGACGCGCCAAACAGCGTCAAGCCGAAGGCTGTATCCTTACGCGCAATCGGCGGAAAGCTCTCACTGAAACTAGATCCACTCTCGGTGACGGTCGTGTCCGTGGAGTAGTTGAGGGAATTCGCCAAATTATTTCTGGCCGTAGTATGCGGACTTGCCGTGCTTGCGGAAGAAATGTTTTTCGTGCAAGGCGCTCGAGATCGGGTTCACCTTTGCATTAGCGGCGACGGTGTTCAGGGCCATTGCTGCAATTTCTTCCAATATGACCGCATGGTGAGCGGCTTCGTGCGGCGTGGCTCCCCAGCAGAAAGGTGCGTGACCTGAGACAAGAACAGCAGGCGTATGTAAAGGATCTCGCTTACGCATGCACTGCACAATGGCCAGGCCGGTGTTAACCTCATAGCCTTCGCGAATCTTTGATGAGCTGAGAGGCTTTGTTATTGGAACACTACCGTGAAAATAGTCGGCGTGAGTAGTGCCGAAACAAGGGATTTCCCGCTGGCTTTGCGCCCATGACGTAGCAGCCCGCGAGTGCGTGTGAGCGATGCCGCCAACAGCTTTGAAATTCTTGTAGAGAATCAAATGCGTTAAAAGATCCGACGAGGGCCGATAGGAACCCTCGATCACCTTGCCTTCCAGGTCAGTAATGACCAGATCCCGCGGCTTCATCCCGTCGTATCGAACTCCGCTTGGCTTGATGACGACGAGTCCCTCATCACGGCTGATGCCGCTGGCATTGCCGAAGGTGTATAAGACCAAGCCACGGCGTACCAGCTCCAGATTGGCCTCGAGCACTTCTTCGCGTAGTGCAGCCAGCATCACGACTGTCCTCGCGCCGCTGCCGCAATGCGCCTGAGAGTTGGAAGTACGCGACCAGCAGCTAAGGGAGCGGCATCGCGCTTCCCAAAAGCAAAATAAAGCTCGCGAAACATCTGGTAAAGCTCCTCGTAGACCTTCGCAGCTTGCGGATCCGGTTCGATCATACGATGTGCCGTGCATAACGCGTCTTGCGCGTCTTCAATGGTGGGAAACGCGCCGGCAGCATGCGCCGCGAAAATAGCAGACCCTAAACTCGTCACGTCGGACTCCGGAATGAGAACAGGTTTATTCAGAACGTTGGCGTAGATGCGATTGAGCACTTCGTTTTTTAGCGGAATTCCTCCGGTATTGATGACGCGGCGAATGGGAACACCATGTTGTTCCATGCGTTCGAGGATCACCCGAGTGTGGAAGGCAGTGCCTTCAATAGCGGCAAACAGCTCATCTTGGGCCGAGTGCATCAGGTTCCAGCCGATGCTCATACCGCCGAGTTCGGGATTTACGAGTACCGTGCGGTCACCGTTGTCCCAGGTCAGACGCAGTAGACCGGTTTGCCCTGGGCGAAAATCCTGCAGGCCGTTCGACAAGGTGTCGACTGTTGAGCCGGCGCGACGAGCGATCGCTTCGAAGATATCGCCGGTGGCAGAAAGGCCCGCCTCCACTCCCGTTTTCTTGGGATGCACAGAACCACGGACCACACCGCACACACCGGGGATCAGGCGCGTATCGTCGCTCATGGAGATGATACAGGTGGAAGTGCCAACTACGTTAACCACGTCTCCCACACGCGCTCCGGCTCCGATGGCATCCCAGTGTGCATCGAAAGCTCCGACAGGAATGGGAAGGCCAGGCATGAGGCCGAGACGCGTGGCCCAGTCAACATGAAGCGTACCGGCAATTGCGTCGCTGGTTTTGTAGATACCGTTGAGCCTTGCGCGGACGCCTGCGAGTAGTGGGTCGACGGCAACAAGAAACTCTTCGCTGGGGAGGCCGCCGAGAGACTCGTTCCACATCCACTTGTGGCCCATGGCGCAAACCGAACGACGCGCTTCCGCAGGTTCGGTGACGCCGCAGAGAACCGCGGCCACCATGTCGCAGTGCTCGAAAGCGGTTACGAACAGGGGGCGCTTTTCCGGATTGTGGCGCAGCCAGTGGAGGAGTTTCGAAAAGCCCCACTCCGAGGAATAAGTACCGCCACACCAATCGATGACATTTAGATTCTTTTCGTGAGCGGTTTTCGTGATGAGTGCGGCTTCACGCCAGGAACGGTGATCGCACCAAAGGTAGTATTCGTTGAGCGGTTGAAGTCTTTCTCCCACCGGAACGATGCTCGAGCCGGTCGTATCTATCGCCAGGGATGCTACTTGGTCGCCGCGTATCTTGGCCACGCCCAACGCGCGATGCATTGCCTCGACGAGGCCACGCATATGATCATCGTGACTCTGCGTAGCGTAGTCGGGATCGTCTTTTCTGCGATGCAGCGGATACTCGGCACTTCCGGAACCTAGCCGGCCGCGCGCTGTGTCAACCAGCGTCACTCGTACACTGAGAGTCCCGAAATCCACGCCTGCAACAATAGCCATACGTACGCTCGCGTCTACTGCTTGCGGGCCTTTCCCGGCAGGAAATAAAAGCAATATATGGCGCCGACGACCGTCATCAGGCCTCCCCACCATATGCCAGCGTGCAGATTGTAGAGGACTACCTGCGCTTCAGGTGGATGCACCAGGTCGAATATGCCGGCGCCTAAAATCAAAATGCCATTTACCAGTAGCGACAGTCCGACAAAGAACCAAATGGAAATCGATCCCCCAGCTTTCATAGCTCCTCACCAGAAAATAATCTGCAGCGCCACAAACAACACTGCGACAACGGAAGCCCAAAACCACGGACGATGCCATACGGAAACATACGATTCCGAAGGAATTTCGGTTGCACCGTACACCAAACCTTTCAACTCGGAGTCCGGCTTCGGTTTCGTCAGTAAGCTCACCACTATGGTTACGAGCGCACAAAGCAAACAGGACCACAGTGCCCGGTACATATTTTCCGCCATGTCTCGAGCATAAGGCGAAAGAGCAACGTAGCGCAGCGCACTGGGATCTGCTTTCACCCAGGCCCACATTCCTATGGAGGAAACAGTCCCGGTGAGTAATCCCCAGAAACCTCCTGCGGCGGTTGCTCGCTTCCATAGCATGCCGAGTAGCACAGTGGCGAAGAGCGGTGCGATGAAGAAACTGAAAAGCGCCTGGACGTAATCCATAATGCTTTTGAAGTTCATCACCAGGTAAGCCGTGCCGACGCTGATCAACACGCCCACGATCGTGCACCACCGTCCCATGCTGACGTAATGTTGATCGCTGGCATTCTTCCGGATGAAGGCGCGGTAAATGTCATAAGTCCAGACCGTGGTGAATGCGCTTACGTTCCCGGCCATGCCGGACATAAATCCGGCGATCAGCGCGGTGATGCCCAGGCCCAGCAGGCCCGGCCCGCAGTAGCGCGCAAGCATCAGCGGAAGAACCTCGTTATAGCTGTGTGCACCGGTGGCTATTGCCTGCGTTTCTCCAACTAACTTGAACGGCAGAACGGCGAGCGCCAGCAGCCCCGGCAGAATTACGATGAAGGGCACAAGCATCTTGAAGCCGGCACCGATGATCGGTGCCATCTTTGCGGCACGCAGATCTTTTGCTGACAGCACGCGCTGAACAACCAGGAAGTCAGTCGTCCAGTAGCCCATGGAAATCACCGCACCGAGACCAAAGACGATACCCGTCCAATGGATGCCCATTGGGTTGTCCCGGAAATTGCCGAGTGTGCTCCAGAGATGCGTGTACTCCGCGGAAGCGTTCGTCGCGACCCGGGCCCGCAGACCGTTCCAGCCTCCTGCTTCTACCAAACCAAGAATTGGAATCAACAGTGCACCAGACCAGATGAGCACGAATTGCAGCACTTCGTTGAAAATCGCGGAACGCAGACCGCCCAGCGAGACATAAATTGCGACGGTTAGTGACGAAATCCAAATGCTCACGTTGATGTTCCAGCCCAGAACAATTTTCAGCACCAGCGCCATGGAGTACATATTGATGCCACTCATAAGCACGGTCATAAACGCGAAGCTTATCGACGAAAGCGCGCGACTGGACTCGCCGAAACGCAGCTGCAGATAGCCGGGAACAGAGTGGGTCTTTGAAATGTAGTAAAACGGCATCATCACCAGCGCGAGAAAAAGCATCGCGGGAATTGCCCCGATCCAATACCAATGCGCCGCCAGAATTCCGTATTGGTAAGCAGCGCCGGCCCAGCCCATGAGTTCCAACGAACCTAAATTCGCAGATAGAAACGCCAGCCCTGCGACCCAAGCGGTCATCTCGCGACCGGCCATGAAGAAATCTTCACCGGTGTTGGCGCGTTCCTTTAGGTAGAACCCGATGGTCAGAACCAAAACGAAGTAGAAGACGATGATGGCGAGATCGATAAAAGAGAGGTGAACGAGGCGTTGCGACTCAAAGAAAGCCAGTGCTGTCATCATAAGCGATCAGCAAGTCTCCTGTTCCATGGCGCGCTTGTAAGCACACATAAACTTCTGCAAATCGATTGCAATGGGTTGCGGACGCAGCGCCTGGGGAGTAAAGGTACACTAAAAACTCCGTTAAGGTTACCGTTTCCTCCGCCAATTGTCAGGTTTTTGAAGCCGCGTGGGATAAACAACTTTCTGACTATGCGGGAGGTCACCTAACGGATGGCGTTTCTATTCCATTTCTGTTCGAAAATCCCGGATTACTTCCGCAAAGAGGGCAAGAAATACGTTAAGCATCAGAATTTTTGATCGCCGCCTCCGGTAGTCCCATTGAAAAAAAGCTTGACAACTATCCGCGAAACGAATACAAGGGCGGGTAACCGTTATCGTTAACGGTGAACTTGGGGTTGGTTAGCGGTCCTCGGAAGGCTCTCCAAAAATTATGCTGTGGGGGTGTGTATATGCAGTGCTTGATGCCGTTCAAAGAATTGCTCGCGCGCTTTAGGTTTGGCCGCATCGCCATTGCGATGGCTATCCTGCTGGCTATACCGCTTTTGGCCCATGGCCAAGAGGCGACGATACTTGGTACAGCTACGGACCCGAGCGGCGGTGTTGTGCCAAATGTAAAAATCACCATCTCGAATTCGCAGACTGGTGCGGTGCGAACGTTGGCAACGAACGATGTGGGCCAGTACGTCGCTCCGGACCTTGCTATCGGTAAGTACAACATCAAGGCCGAAGCTCCGGGGTTCAAAGTGCAAGAGACACGAGGTGTAACGCTTAACGTCAACGACCGCACTCGTGTTGATTTTCAGATGGAAGTAGGAGCGACGATCGAAACAATCTCGGTCGAGGCAAACACGCTCACGGTGCAAACCGACAGCAGCGAACAGAGTTCGCTGGTCACTGGTACACAAATCACGGAATTGGCCACCAACGGCCGGACGCTCTATAGCTATGTGGTACTGACGCCCGGGGCTTCGAACCTGAATCCGGACTCACAATTGCCGATACCCACGGGTGGCGCTTCAAGCAATATCAGCTTTAACGGCAACCGCGCTGGCCACAACCTGTTTCTCTTGGACGGCGGCGAAAACTCGGACCGCGGCGGCGCGGGCGCTTCCAGCGTGTTGCCTTCGATTGACGCCATCGCGGAAACACAAACGCTCACTTCGAACTACAGCGCGGAGTACGGGCTTTCTTCGGGTGGCACGATTAGTTAGGCAATCAAGTCCGGAACCTCTGCATTGCATGCTTCCGCATGGGAGTTCTTCCGCAATGACGCGCTGGACGCGCGCAATTATTTCAATCCAGCGCCGCAACCCGTTGGGGAACTGCGCTACAACATTTTCGGGTTTAACATCGGTGGCCCGGTGACTTTCGGCAAGCTTTACAATCCCGAGAAAAAGAAGACCTTCTTCTTCTACAACATGGAATGGAGAAAGTTCATCGCCGGCAACGTAATCAACCAGACCGTGCCCTACGCCTCATGGTACGGAGGTGATTTCGCCAGCAATTTACCCGCGAACGCCACGCTTGCTGACAAGACCACCGCAATTCCGAACTCGGGGCTGCATGTACCCTGCATGACCCAGCTTTCGCCTGCAGAGATAGCGGCTTTCCAGGCCGCAGGCGTGACCCAATTCAGTCAGCCGGCCACTGGAAAGTACACTGACTGTGGGGTCCACAACGCTGCGGGAGATACTCTGGCGAATAATCCGGCGTTTATGCCATTCCCGAGCAACGCGATTCCTGCGGGTCTCTTGAATCCTTTTGCTCAGCAGTTGCTAACTGCTGGCGGTAAGTATGGCGGCATCTTCCCGGCGCCGAGCAACGGCCAACAATTTACATTGCCGGCTCCTGTGC
>DASXBH010000359.1:0-5290 GCA_036491775.1 Candidatus Acidiferrum sp. | reverse complement strand
AGCATGATGTTCATCACGCCGATGCCACCGACGAGCAGGCCAATCGAGCTTAGAACGACGGTGGCGAGCGCGACTTTATCGACGATCTGGTGGAATTCTTGAACTTCTTGTTCGGCGGTTTGAATGGAGAAATTATCCTTGCCGCCGAAGGGTACGTTGCGGCGGCGCTCCAGGACTTCGCGAATCTGGTCGGCGGCCTGACTGAGCATGTGCGGGTAAGCTTCGGCGCGCATGTTGAATTCGTCGGCCTCGGGGAAAACTTTTTTGAAGGTGTGAAATGGAATCAGGACGCGGCGGTCTTCGTCGCCCATGCCAAAACCGCCTTTGGGCTTTTCGACGACGCCGATGACCTGGAAGGAAGAGCCGTCAATCATCACGTCTTTGCCGATGGGATCGCCATCGGGAAAAAGGACGGGCGCGACATTCTCGCCAAGCATCACGACTTTTTCTTTGTGCAGGTCGTCGCCTTCGCTGAGGAACCGGCCCTTTAACGTGGCCGCATTGGCGTAAACCAAACCAAAATTGGGTTGCACACCGCGGAAATCGATGCCAGTCACTTCGCCTGCTTTGGTGCGGACAGCGTGGGCTTTGTCCCAACGAGTCTGGGTGTAGGCGGTGACACTTTTGACTGCGGGGCATTTTTCGAGGATGGCTTGCTCGTCTTCGAGGGTGAGCGGTTTGCGTTGCTGCTCTTCGAGCGGAGGCGGGCCATTGTGGCGGCCTTGATCCCACTTGGTGATGAAGGCGGTATCGGCGCCGAATTGGTTGATGTTCTCTTCGATTTTCTGGTCGAAGCCGGAAATCAGCGCGGCTACTAACATAATTACGCTGACACCGAGAACGACGCCAAAGACAGTGAGCGCGCTGCGGAGTTTGTGGGTGCGCAGCGTGTCTAAAGCTTGTTTCAGATTTTCGCCGTGTGCCTGAGCCATGGTGAGGTTACCCGTCCGCGCGCAAGGCTTCGATGGGATCGAGCTTGGCGGCGCGCATTGCGGGAAAGATTCCAAAGAAAAGGCCTACAGCGGTGGAAACGCCCAGCGCCAGCACAACGGCGGCGAATGGCGTTTCCATGGGGAAAGAAAAGGTGGTGCGCACGAGAAAGACGATGGCGTAGGCGACGAGAACACCGATAAGTCCACCGGTAGCGGCGAGCACCGCGGATTCGGTGACGAATTGAAGGAGGATGTGCGTTTTGCGTGCGCCGAGAGAGCGCCGCAGACCAATCTCGCGAGTGCGTTCGGTAACGCTAGCCAACATGATGTTCATGATGACGATGCCGCCAACGACGAGGAACACGCTGACCAAGGCAACGGCCACGAAGGCGAGATTACCGGTGAGGTCGTGCCAGAGCGCCATGATCGAATCGGAGCCCAGAATGGCGAAATTGTCAGGAGCATCGAAGGGAAGGTGGCGCCAGGCCCGCATGAGCATACGTGCTTCATCTTCGCTGGCGGCCATCATTTCGCCGTCGGGCGCCTGGACCATGATGGTGAGCCAATCGACCATGGGACGATGCCAGCCTTTTCGAAACGTTCCCAGGGGCATGATCATGTAATTGTCTTGGGATTGCCCGAAGGCGCTGCCGATGGCTTCAGCAACGCCGATAACTTCGTAGGTATGCGTTTCAGCGCGAATGGTTTTGCCGATGGGATCGGAGTTGGGGAAAAATTTGGCGGCGAGATCCGGGCCGATGAAAACGACGTCGGCGTGATGCTCTTCGTCAGAGGGAGTGATGAAGCGGCCCTGGGCGATGTTGAGGTTGCGCACATCGGCGAAATTGGCGGTGGCTCCCATCACATCGGTATTTTCCATGATGAGATTGCCGCTGCGGGTCTGGACGTTGCGATCTTCTTCGGCAGCGACGGCTTTGGCAGTTTTCAGATTGTCACGGACGCGTTCGTAATCTTCCAGGGTGACCATGGGACGCTTCTGGGCTTTGTGGAACTCGTCCATGCTGGTGATGATGCCAAAGCGATCAATCATGAAGACGTTGGCGCCCATGTCGGCCACGCGCGTGGCGACATACATATTCAGACCGGAGATGACGCTCATGACCGCGACAAGAGTGGTGACTGCCAAGATCACGCCAAGGAGGGTCAGGAAGCTGCGGAGTTTGTGGGCGCGCAGAGCGTCGAGAGCGAGCTTGAGGGTCTCGGTGAAGGTGATCCACGCGGCCTTGAAGCCTTTGACTTTGGCGCGTGGCTTGGCCGAGGTGCCTGCGAGTGGCGGGACGGTGGTCAACCGTTCGAAAGGTGTGACGCCCAAAGCTTTGCTCCCAAAGGAGAGTACACGGAATCTAATCGGAGGTAATTATGCCCTCTAAGACGCAGAAAGAGCGCAATTCGTTCCCAAAGGCACGAAGTTTCAGGTCATGCAAAGGAAACGAGGGCGCGACCTTGCTTTCAAGAATGCGAAGTGTACCCTTTTGAAGTTGTGATTGTAATCTGGTTTCGCGCACGATGAAAATAGTACGTAGCGGCAAACTGGCCAGGAACGAGCGGGCGAGATGAGGGCGGATGGGCGTTAGTTCTTTGTTTTGTTATGCTTTCGGGGTGATCGGGTCACGCCAGCCGGACCGGTTTGCGAGGCGACTTGGCTTCGGTCTTTTAGGATGCCTGTTGGGCGCCTCGATATCGTTGGCGCAGGCTACCAGCCCCACACCGGACGCGCCAGCGCCAGCTGAGGCGAAGGACGGCACCAAGGATCCTGCAGAGTCGGCGAAGGCGAACTCCCCCACAACAAAAGACGATGTTTTCACGAGGGTCATCGCCAAGCAAAAACAAACGGAAGCAGCGCTCGACACCTATGAGCGGATCCAGCGGGTGGAGATCCGGAAAACAGGAAGCGACACGGAGCCCAGCGAAGTAAAAGTGTGGCGGGTGTTTCCGGCAGGCACGGGACTCGACAAAATTCCGCTTGGTCCGGATGAAAAACCGGTCAATGAAGAGAGCTACCGAGCGGAACTGGAGAAGCTGGAAAAGATGCTGGTGTGGTCGACGCAAAGCGGGTCTGGGCAACGCGAAGCGTACGCGAAGGTGGAGCGGAAAAGAAAAGAGCGGACTGATTTAATCGAGGCGACGCACAACGCCTTCGTGTTCACCAAAGTTGGTGAAGAGATGCGGGGCGACCGGAAATTGGTGAAATACAGCATGACGCCCAATCCCAGCTACAAACCGACTACCCGAAATGGGGTGGTATTTACGCGAGTGGAAGGCACGGTGTGGGTGGACGAACAGACGTCGGAACTGGCGCGAATTGAAGGGCATGTGACGGAAGATATTTCGCTGGCGCTGTTTTTGGCGAAGGTCTACAAGGGCAGCTATTTCATGCAGGAGCGCTACGAATTGTTTCCGGGAATGTGGTTACCGACGTACGAGCAGTATGACTTCGACGGGCGGCGGTTTTTGCTGTCGTTTTCTATTCATGAACGGACGTTTTATGGAAATTACCGGCGCGTCGGACCACCCAAGGAAGCGCTGGAAGTCGTGCGTGGCGAATTGAGCAAAGCGGATGCGGGCCGCGACGAGCACGGAAATCACTGAGGATAGAATAGAGGCAGTGTCAGGTCTGAGTTAGCGAGGACGGAGGCAAAATGTTCCGCTGGCTTTTTGGGATTGCCCTATTTCTGGTTGTTTCCATGGATTGCGCTGCGCAAGCTCCAACTCCCTCTGCTGCTCCTGGGGTGACACCGGCTACCAACACAGCAACCACGCCGGCGCAGTCGTCGCCATCTTCAGCGCCGAAAGTGAGCGATGGAAGTGCGTCGACCTCGGCGGCTGCTGCCACAACTGCCACGAAGAAAGTGTGGACCAACGAAAACCTGCGCGATGCGAACGGCAACGTGTCGGTGGTAGGGGATAAGCGCAATCAGAAATACAACATGACGCCTGCGCAGCCCGCCGACCCCGCGACGGTGGCAAGAATCCGCCAGAATCTGCAAAAGCTGGAGGGCCAGCTAGACGACGTGAACAAGCAGATCACGGCCTACAAGCAGTTCGAAGAAGGCGAAACCGTGCCGGATAGTGGGCAGGATATCAGCAAAGGATATACACGTACGCCAGTGAACCAGCAGATCGCGAAGCTACAAGGGAAGAAAAAAGATTTGCAGCGGCAGATCGATGAACTGATCGATGAGGCGAGGAAAAAGGGCGTGGAGCCGGGGCAATTGCGATGACCGGGAGATCGCGATGAGAGCCAGTATCTGCGAAGCCGGAGTATTTCTACTGTTCGTAGCGGTGGCTCCTTGTAAGGCGCAAAAACAAGATGCGCCCAGCGGAACCGCCAGTACAAAAACCGACAGCACGGGAACGGCAACGACACAGAAGTCCACCGGCGACGGAAAAAAACCGAAAAAGGTATGGACCAACGATGAGCTGGGCTCGGTGAAGGGCGCGGTGAGCGTAGTGGGTGACGGCAATGCTACAGGCGGAGAAGCGGGTGCGAAGAAGTCATCAGATTCCGTAGATGGTCCCGTGCCGCAGGAAAATAAAGACGCGCGACAAAAGCAGGTGGAAGCCTACCGCGAGCAGATCCGCCAATTGCAGGCGCAAATCGATGCGGCAGACAAACGAATTGCGCAACTAAGAAACTTTAAGGGTGAGAATACGAGTCCCGCAGGCGGGATCAATCCGAACCAGGGATACAACATGGTGCCCATCGAAGACCAAGTGAGGCAGCTCGAAGACAAGAAGAAGCAGGTACAAGCAAAGATTGACGACGTAGAAAGCGGCGCGCGTAAGAACGGGATAGAGCCAGGAGAATTACGTTAATTTCGATCTAAACCAGCGACCTAAATACTGGGAAGAGAAGGGTTTTTAGGGGAAGACGGCATCAGCTCACCAGCAGCCTTGGAAAGCCTGCGTTCACAATCAGCCCACTGGTTTTGAACGCACTGTTGTTTGCGACAGTCGAATTCACAGAGCGCGACCCCGGGCGGTACCTCTTCGACCCAGCGGCTCCGAAACTGGCGCCAGAATCGGGCGAGAAATCCAGGGGCGGAACCATGCTTATTAATCATATAGTCACCTACGAATTAGGTACCAGGGAGCCCTATGGTAGCGGAAGGCGCCGGAAAAGGCCAGTGGGAATCAGGTTCCGCAACTGGCTGAATTGTGAATAAGTTAAAGATCAGTCTGGTTTAGGAAAGTGCCTGCTCTAAGCGCGCAAGCGCGGTAGTGACCTCGGCAGGACCTCGCAAATGATATTGAGCATGAGTCTTGCGGGGCTTGCCAACGAGCACGGAAATACCTTTACGCACGGCACGGAAAGCGGATTCATCGGAAAGATCGTC
>DASXBH010000358.1:0-4117 GCA_036491775.1 Candidatus Acidiferrum sp. | reverse complement strand
TAAGAGTGCTAGGGCGCGGGGCGCACCGGCTGCAATTGATTCCAGTTTCCGGAGAGTTGCCCGTTGGGGTTGAAGTTCGGATCGTCACTCATGATGTATTCGTTGGATCCGTTCAACCAGGCGTGATCATACAGGTTGCTCAGTTCCGCAGTTCTTCCCGTGGTGGGATCTCGGAAGGTCTGCACACCGCGTATGTTTTGGTCCGCCCCGAAAGCACTGTTTAAAGAACCTCGTTGTGCGTTGGCAGTGACGCCCATAATGGTCTCGGCGACATGCTTTTGAAATTCGGCGACCATTGTGTCAATGGTGGCTTCTTTTTGTGCCTCGGCTTGATAAAGTTTGGCAATATTCCCGCTCGAATAAGCCTGCCATTTCGGCTCCGGTCGAACGGAACTGATCATCACCTTGAAGAGCTTTTCGTTGGCATCGAGTTGGCCTTTCGGCGCACGCAAGGCCATCACGTCGATCGCGTGGCAATCGTAAAATGCACCGCGACCCTGCCGAAAAATATGCGTTACGACCACCAGCGCCACCCAATCCTCCAATGTCTTGCCATCCTTTTGGAATTCGACTCGCGCGCGAATCGCGTCGGTTCGAGCGCTACCGCCGCTTCCCGCATCATCTGGCGGCAGCCCCAATTGCTTGCGTGCCATCTGGTTCAGCTCGGGGAACGGCTCAACGGAAACAACCGTACTGCCGTTAGGGAACGCGCTGAACACGTTTTGGCGAAAATAATCTTCAGCTTTCATGGGTTTCTTCACCGGGCAAGGCTTGCCTTGCAGGCCGAGCGCGCGTCGGTGCGGGTCTGTCAACTTGTGCAACTCTGCTGGATCATCGGTATATTGCCAGCTGTCGTTTGGAGCGCCTTGAAAAGCGACGGACCCGTCCCCACTCGTGGCCTCCCACGACACCGCATAAAGATCTGAAAAACATCCCTCGCTGGTATTACCGGCGACGCTACCCTTAAAGTCCCAGGTGGAAGGAATCAAGAGATTCAGCGCGGGTACGGCGACTGTGCCACTGCCTAAGGCCGGGTCGACGACATTCGCTATGACTTGCACTTGCTTCATGCGCAGATAGGATCCGGAGGCAGTGCCGCGCGCATCCGCTTTCGGCGCAGCATCGGCATCGTGGGACGACTTTGCGGCGGGAGTGGCCGCGACGCTCGGGGCGACGGAAGCCGGGGTTTCGGAAGCGGGCGATGCATTCGAAGGACCCGGCGCAGAAGTACTACTCGGGTTCGTAGTCAGCCCCACAGCCTGTTTGCACCGATCGGATAGCGAGTCTTTGTGTTCCCTGAGACAGACGACGATTCGACCCCCACCGGGCTGTACTGTCGCGCACAGCTTCTGTGCATCCTCGGCGCAGGCGGCACGAATCGCAGCAAGTGACTGTTGATCACCGGCCTGTGCAGATTGCGCCGCTCTGGCATTGGAAACAGAGGAAACAGCCAACGACAACAACAGGCAAGACGCATTGGCGATTCGTCTCACTTTCATGTCGACCTCTCTTGATGGAAGTGCTCGTGAGAATGGGGGACTTAGAGTTGCGAGCATAACACGACCAATTCAGCTGCTCAGAGTGAATTGTCAGCAATCCGGTAGTGCGTGCGGTCGAGTGTACTGAATCCAGGCTTCGAGAGCGATGAGCTGTAGGGTGAAACCGAGCCAGAAAGCGGTGCCGAAGAATTCGTGTGGCGTGAGGCCAGTGATGCGCCTGGTGGCGAAGAAGAAGCCGATGATGGGCCGGATCGTAGCGACGGCGAGGCCTGTGCCGAAGGCGCGGATCATCCACTCGCGGTGGAGGGCGATCTCTCGGCGCAGAATGTGCCGGAAGGCTTTTCCCAGAGCAAAGAGAAAGAATGTGGCAAAGAGTGTTGTAGCGGCCGCTTGGTTGACGCCACCTATTGCCGGCATGCCGACGCTCATGACCAGTGCAGAGACTCCCACAATCGCAGCACAAACGAGGAAAATGCGCCCGTTCACGCGGTGGAACTTGGGATAGCCCGTACGTAGGGCTGCGCTGAATTGAAATGGACCGGAAATCATGAAGAGAAGGCCCGGAATAATGTGAATGAGAGTGAGGATGGGATAGTGAGCGAAGAAGTCGTCGAGCAAAACAAACTGTGCGGCGACAGGATTTGGCGGTGGCGGCGGTGGCCGATAGCCGTGAAGGATCACGGGAAGAAGAACGACCATTCTGCGGACGGCGACCGCGACACCGATAACGGCTAGAAAGATCACGCCGGTCCACAGGACGCGGCGAAGACGGCTGCTCGGCTCCATGCCTCTATTACGTTGACTTAGTTGGATTACTTTCAATAGGGTGCGGCAGAAATTTTAGGGCAACAAATCGTCCAAGCTCATTGTCCTCGGCCTTATAGACAATTCCCATTCCACCGCCACCGAGCTTCTCCAGAATGCGGTAATGAGAGATGGTCTGTCCGATGAGCGCATCGGTTTCGCCATACCGTCGTCATCTTAGGATTTGTGCGTGAGGCAAGTCAACGAATCGAAGTTGAAGGAACTGTGCCGACTGCGCGTGTGTATGGGCCTGAATGGCTGCGCGCTAAACCTCGTAAAGCATAGGCGGGCAACCGACATCCGGCGGTTTCGCATTGAGGGCAGCCTTCGAGTCACATGTAGCGCGTGCACGTCGGATTCACATCCGGAAAACCAAATTATGGAAAGAGGAAGCCAGCCCACCGACTAACCTCCTCTCCTTACCGCAGGTCCTTCTCACGCTGCGATAATGGCATTACACCGCGCGGCTGCGGGGTGCTAACTCACTTCCCCGGGCTGTGCAGCAACGGATACGAAACTACGCAGCCGGATGAAGGCAAATCAGTTGGGGTGGAGCGCGCCGTCACTAGCAGCTCCAGCGACTCTTTCAAAGTGAAGCCGGACTCTAGCAAAAGGTGGACGTAGAACGGGTGAAACTCTTCCGCATAGTCTTTGCTTGCGGAAAGGATGCAGTCGAGCGCCCGCGGTTTTACAATGACATGGATGTCGATCAACTTGCCGATGCGTTCGGGGATGTATTTGGACACGCCATTGCGAATCTTGCGGTGTTTCATTTCCTTCTACTCTCTGTGCTCGTTCTGAGCCGAGAAGCTCTTGAAATTGCAGTGCTATAAGCATCACATGCCGGCTGGTTGCCGTTGTTGCCTGCACGCATCTCTAGGACTGCTCTAGCGCAATTTCGCGTCTCGGTTGTATGAAGTTCTAGAATGTTGCTTTTTCTAGGCTCTGCTCAGCGCTACGGAGGTTGCTTGAAAGTTGGGCAAGAGCAAACACACCATACCATTGGCTTTAGATGGTCTCGTGTGTGTTATTACCGAAAGCGAATTGGGATCATCTTCGCCTTATCGCCGGAATATTTCTCGTTCTCCCCAGCGTCACAGGCAGTCTCATGGTCTTCGAAGACGAGATTGACCGTGCGTTGAATCCGAAATTGACCTGGTCTAGCCGGGTGGCAAGCGATTATCACTAACCGAAATCCCCGAACCCCACACACTAGCGCGCGCCGCCGCACGTAGCGAAACGGGATTCAATAAATAGTCACCGCGGCCGTATGTGCCGACCTTGAGGCTCGCGCGCCAGTTCCGGAGTGTTTCGTGACCGTCAGGTGCTCGTGATTCTCGCTTCTTTACTCGTTTCGCAAAGTCTCGAAGACTTTCGCTAGGAAATGCGGGCTTTGGTTCCGCTGACAATAAGAACTTCAGCAGGAAGACGAATTTCGCCGCCCGTGGAGTATTGGATGATAGCTTCGAGCGCTTCTCGTTTCAGTTCAGTTTTCTGCTGTGCCGAGAGCATGCTGAATTTTCCGCGAAGCTTCTCAGACATTTCGAGGCGTAGCGCAAAAAAGTCTTCAACGGAGCTGGACGCGCGTATTGTGAATTGAAACAGGCGCTCGGTGGGAGCTCTGACGCCGGCCTCGTCCATTACTTTTAGCAACTTGCCGGGAGTCGCAAACCGGAAAGCATCGCGCGCATCTGGTTCAAGTGGTGTTGGCGCAACATACCGATCGACGACACGAGACAGAACATAGTGAAACGGATTTCTTTCGGCGAGATGCCACATCGCCAGCGCCATTTTCTGGCCGGGTTTGAGGACGC
>DASXBH010000357.1:0-2690 GCA_036491775.1 Candidatus Acidiferrum sp. | reverse complement strand
GCGGGCGGCGATGCGTTTCACTCGGGTGGCCGGCAATTTGATTCCAGCGAAGATCCCGATTGGATCGCCATGGCGGAATGGGTGCGATCTTCGGCCCCGACCTCTTCCACAAAAGCGGCTTCGGCATCCAAAGTCCGAGTTTACGTCACCAACAGTGCCGGGGACACCTTGGACGTCATCGACCCTTCCATCAATCAAGTTGTTCAGGTTATCCATGGCATCGAGCTTCCACATGGAGTCGTTCTTTCGCCTGACGGCTCGCGCGTTTACGTCAGCAACGAATCCGAAAGTGTGGTCGACGTGGTCGATAGCAACTCTGCTGAAATCGTGAAAAAGGTGCCGCTCAGTGGCCGGCCCAATAATCTTGCAATTACCAAGAACGGCGATCGTCTGGTGGTAGGAATCCGCACTGATCCCGGTGCAGTGGACGTCATAAGCACCGACTCGCTAACGCGTTCAGCGACCATTCCCGTCGATGGCAGCGTGCATAATATTTTTGTGACGCCCGACGGGCATTACGCGGTCAGCGGCTCGATCGAAACGAAGCTCGCGACGGTGATTGACCTGGCCACGCAGCAGGTTGCCTGGGTCGTCAAATTTGATCACGGCGTGCGACCCATGACCTTTGACACCAACCCGGACGGCTCGACGCGCAGAATTTTTGTACAGCTTTCCGGGGTAAATGGTTTCGCCATCGTCGATTTCGCCAAGCACGTGGAAACAGCCCGCATCCTCTTGCCGCAGCAACCCGCTGGATTTGGAACCGCAGAAGATCGCCTGGGCACTCCGTCGCACGGAATCGGCGTCACTCCAGACGGAAAAGCATTGTGGGTGAACTCCACCATTGCGAACGCCATTTTCAAATATTCTTTGCCCGACTTGAAACTGGAAGGATTCACGCTGCTCCCGCTGGTACATGGATTGAATCGAGAACCGACCGGTGCTGTGCCTGACTGGATCACCTTCACTCCAGATAGCAAGCGCGTCTACATTTCCAATTCCGCGGCGCGCAGCGTTTCGGTAGTTGACACAGCGACCATAAAAGTGATCGCAGAAATTCCCGTTGGCGAAGTCCCCAAGCGCATCAACACCCTAGCCCTCCGCTGAAGACGGAGGTATGTCTCGCTCCGGTTAACCCTGGCAAACCGGCCACAAGAATCTTTACGAGTGGAAATTATCATCGCCGCGAGGCGAAGTTGCTGGGCAGTGAACAGCGCCGGGATTAATCATGATAATGACGCGGGATCTTTCGATGAGATGAACAGAAGGGATTAGGAGGACATGTTGCGACAATCATTACAGATTTGCATGATGGCATTGGTTTTCGGTGCGCTAACAGTGCAGGCGCAGGAAAAGCTGCCGCTGAAACTGATTGCGACTACCCCGATGCCGGGTTTCACCGGTGATTTTGATCATTTTGGGATCGACCTCAACGGAAACCGTCTATTCCTTGCGTCCGAAGAGCAAAAGAGTGTCGAAGTCTTCGACCTACGCACCGGTAAGTGGATTCACACGATCAAGGGCTTCGGGCAGCCGCTCACCATGGCCTATCTACCCGAGTCCAATCGCCTCATCGTCACAGACGGAGGTGATGCCAATGCTGTTCGACTGGTGGATTGTGCGGAATACAAAATCATTGACACTCTCAAATTGGGCCAAGGCGTGGACCACAGCGCGTACAACCCCGTGAACAAATACTTTTATGTCGAGAGCGGCGGCGCACCAGACGGGAAAGTACATGAGCTAACTATCATTGACACGAAGACCTTCACTCAAGTTGGCGAGATTGCAGCCCTTCCTGGGAATTCCAACGAGGGCATGGTCATTGACCATGCAGGCAAAAAACTTTACTTGAACCTTACCGGCACGGACGAGGTTGGTGTCGTCGATCTACAGACTCGTAAACTAACTGCCAGATGGCCGCTACCGCCGAATGCGCACTTAGCTCATGCCATAGTTCTCGACGAACCAAATCATCGGTTGTTTACCGCCACTCGCAAGCTGTCGCAGCTTATAGTCTTAGACCTCGACTCCGGTAAAGTCGTGACCGCACTCCCGTGTGTAGGCATGAACAGTGACATGTCGCTTGACGTCGAACGTAAGCGAATCTACGTGACGGGAAGCGAGACTGCCTCTGTTTTCGAACAACACGATGCAGATCATTATCAACACATTGCCGAAGTGCCCACGGCCTACCGCGCAAAATCCTCGATCTTTGTCCCCCAACTAAGCCGGCTTTACGTCGCCGATTCGGGGAAGGGGAAGCCAGACGCCAAATTAGCGTTGCAGATCTTCGAAGTTCAATGAGCTGAGCAAGCAATCGCATACTTGGACTCGCCTTCGCGTATTCCACCGGGAATTCTTCTTTCGTGGGTGACGAAAAAACTTGGCGGCTTCCCACTGGATGTTTTTGCCAATCTCCTCAGCCTTGCGGCGCTGCTTTCCTTTCGAGTCCCATCTGCTTTACCCTATTCATCTGCAGTACGGCCTGGGAGGTTTGCGCTTCGCCAGCGTCACCATCCACATCGGGATGACCCAGACCTTGCAGAGAATTTTATGAATACGAGGTGAACCTATGAATCGCCGTCATTTCTTGCGATCAGCAGGCGCCGCTACTACATGGTTCTCGGTTTCGAAGGGAAGTCATTTGTTTGCTCAGAGCACGCCGGCGAGCAATTGGCGCACTTTTG
>DASXBH010000356.1:0-6959 GCA_036491775.1 Candidatus Acidiferrum sp. | reverse complement strand
AGATGTCGCGGCCCTTTCGCCGGCTGCCTTGGCCGCGGTCAAATCGTGGAAATACGCGCCTGCAACCCTGAATGGACAGCCCGTTTCCTCAAGCCTAATCGTCGCATTCGTTTTTCAGCGTAACTTGAACTGAACGAACGCTCGCCGTGGTGTTCGCTTCGAAGTCGATCAAGTTATTCGTCGCGACCCACCGGCTGCCACAGTTCGATGGGATTGCTTTCGGATCGTGAAGCTTCGCGTGTCTTGTGTTTCGTTTACGGAAATAAGCGCGAATGAAATTGCAAAGACGCCGGAAGGTGCGCGGCAAAATATTGCGCGTCATGCCGCCCCGGATAAATGTGGAATTCGTGAGTAATGTGCCGAGATGTGAGTACCTTGTCCAGCGCGGCAGCGCCGACCTCGAACCCGTAATCGTCCTGGTCGCCGCAATCGAAATAAATATGCAGTCCGGCGAGACTGGCTGTTTTCGCAATCGTAATTGGACTTTGCTGCGTCCAGTACGCCGCGTCGGGTGGGTCGCCAAACGGGGCTTGCACTGCCCGAGAGCGAGGAGTCCCCGGGCCTTCTGTACCAAGAAACGCAGGCAGCTTATCGATCAGCGCGGCACTGTGCGCGCTTACGGAAGAAAAAAGTTGTGGATGGCGAAAGGCCAGATGCAGCGCGCCGTAACCCCCCATTGAAATTCCCGAAATTCCGCGGTTGGCGCGGCCCGTCGAGACGCGATACCGCTTCTCGATGTACGGAAAAAATTCCTGCAGCAGGAAATCTTCGTAGCGCACTTTGCCGTCTTTCGAATTAACGTAAAACGCCCGGCCGCCATCCGGCGTTGCGATCAGGAAATCCTTCAATTGGCCCTGTTCGCGCATGTCTTGCACAACGTTCCACACGCCGGAGTTAATGAGGAACTGTTCGTTGTCTCCCAGTCCGTGCAGCAAATACAGAATCGGAAAGTGACGCGACTTGTCGGCGTCAAAAGCGGCCGGCAACACAATGCAGTAAGAAACCGACCGGTCGAGAATTTTGCTGGGTACGCGGTTGCACTCCACGCGGCCTGGCGCAGCGAATGAAGCGAGAGGAACAAGCAGAGACGCAAGCAATAACAATGCAGGGAGCAGCCTATTCATAGCGGAGCGCGTCAACAGGATTGAGTTTCGCGGCACGCGACGCCGGATACATACCAGCAGCCAGGCTCACCAGGATGGCAAAGACCAGCGCTGCACCTACCAGCCACCAGGGCACCGAAGAAAGTTCGATGGCATTGAGATTCTGCCGCTTCAAATACATATTTGTACCAAAGGTGATTGCCCGGCCAAGTATCCAGCCCAAGGAAACGCCAAGAATTCCTCCGCACAAACCCATCACCCCTGCTTCAACAAAAAAGATTTGTTGCACATCGGAATCCGCTGCGCCCAGAGCTTTCAAAACGCCAATCTCGCGGCGCCGTTCCAGGATCGCCATCACCAGGGTGTTTACTATCCCTAGTGTGGCAACGGCTAGCGCCAGGCTTCCAAAGATGAGCAAAAGTGAATCGAACACCTTGAAAAACGTCTGCAACGATTTCGATGCGTCGAGCAGCGAGAATGCCGCGAAGCCCATTTTCTTGATGGACGCCTCCAGCACCTCAACCTGTCCCGGCGATTTTGCGCGCACCGTCAGCGATGCGTACGTCGTTTTCTTTGCGCTTGCATTGCGCACGATGTCCCGCAAATCATTTACCTGCGCGGCGCGCAGCGTAGACGCGGTCTGCAGCGGCATCAACAGTCGCGCGTTGCCGTAACCTCCGTAGCCCGCCGCAGGCTCCGTCTCGACAATGCCTACAATCTTCAACCGCAGCTCTTTAGGCACCACTGAAAATCCGCCAGAATCTTCGCCGGTCTCACTTAGAGCACCGCCATTACCAGACGAAGCGAGCGCTTGCCGTTCCGCATAGCGCAACACCAAGTCTTGTCCGATCAGCGATCGTGTGTCCTCGGAAAGGTCTTTGGCAAATTCAATCTGCAGGATAGCTTCGTCCGCCGTCGGAGAAGAAAAGAAGTTGCCTTGCATTCCATCGAACGAGCCGGAATTCTTCGACGAGTCCGGCATTCCAGCGACTACGGTCGCGAACGGCTTGTTATTGAAACGCACTTCGGTGAAGAAGCGAACTTGCGGATTTACTTCCATCACGTTCGGCAGCCCGGCGAGTTCCTTGCGCGCCTCGTCGTCCAGCACCCGCGGTGGCTTATCGGATTCCGCCGCTTCACGTGGGGGCCGGCCCATCCCACGAAAATTATTCTTTGGCGTGACGAAGATAGTGTCGAACAATCCACTTTGCGAAAGGCGCTTGGCCGCAAGCTGTTGTAATCCCACGCCGAGGGAGAGCATGGCCACCAGGGAGGCTACTCCGACCGCGACGCCAAGCGTGGTCAACGCATTTCGCAGAATGGCTTCTCGCAAATTGCGAAGCGCCAAATCTGTAAGGTCGCGCGCCTTCATTGCACTAGCCCCTTCGCCGCGGAAGTTGCCAGCAACTTGCCATCGCCCATGGTGGCAAGCCGATCCGCAAAGCGCTCTGCCAGCGGGCGTTCATGCGTTACCATCACAATCGTCATCCCCAGTTGCGCTTGCAGTTCGCGCAAAAGCGACAGGATCGCTTCACCCGTGCTCGAATCGAGATTGCCCGTCGGCTCATCTGCCAAGAGTATTTTCGGACGATTCACCAACGCGCGCGCGATCGCCACACGCTGTTGCTCGCCACCGGACAGCTCCGTGGGCCGATGCCCAACTCGGTGCGTCAGTCGCACCCGTTCCAGAACCTCGCGAACACGGGGTGCGCGATCAGAACGCTCGACCTCCGCCAACCGCAGTGGCAATTCGATATTTTCTTCCAACGTCATACGCGGCAGCAGGTTAAACGACTGAAAAATCATGCCAATGGTGTTGCGCCGGTAGCGCGCCAGCTCCAACGAGGAAAGTGCGGCGAGATCTTGCCCGTTGGCAACGATCGATCCCGCCGACGGCCGGTCCAGCCCCGCAATCAAATTCAGTAAAGTGGATTTCCCCGAACCAGAAGAGCCCAGCAGGGCCAAAAATTCGCTACCCGGCACAGTGAGCGATACGTCGTCCACGGCGCGGACGTGCGTTTCGCCCATGGTGTAGTGGCGGGAGACATGTTCCAGGTGGATGGCGGCGTTGGAATTAGGCATGAGAGCTGTGATCACTAATGATACGTCGGAGGCCGCCAAAATCTTTCATTGTCGATTGGATGCGGCTTATTTGCAGACGGTTGAGTCCATGCGCGCCATTGGGCTTAGAATGTCGCAGACCACCGCGAGAGCATGGGAGAAGAGCCTATGAAGCCTGTTGCGAATCCTGGCGAATGGATTGACGGCTACCTCGAGAAAAAAGATCCGGAATTGCGAAAAGTTGCTGGGGCACTTCGCGCATTGCTGAAGAAAACAGTTAAAGGCTGTTGCGAGTCCGTGAATCCATGGAAAATCCCCACCTTCGAATCGAATGGGCCGATGTGCATGTTGATGGTAGGGAAGAAGCACGTCACCTTCGGCTTTTTGCGCGGCACCTCGTTGCCCAACCCTGAGAATTTGCTGGAAGGCACGGGCAAAAATCTCCGTCACGTGAAGTTGCGCAGTCTGGAGGATCTGCAAAATCCCGCGCTCACGAAGCTCATCGTAGCGGCCGCGAAGCTCAATAAACAACAGCCGATGGAAGGCATGAAGCCGAAGAAAAGGAAGTCATAGCCTGATATCTTCTCGTTTGGCAAGCGCCGCGCTGAAGTAGCACCAGCCGGTGTGCTAGCATTGAATTCTTGCGTATATGATGTCCACCCTGCCCTTGTAAGGAGCCACCCGGCATGCCTGCCACCATGAAAGCGCTGCGGAAAACGCACGCGGCGAAAGGACTCGCGATCGAAACGGTGCCGGTGCCGACGATTGGGCCAGCGGAGGTGCTCGTCCGCGTCAAGGCCACCTCGATTTGCGGCACAGATCTCCATATCTACGGCTGGGATCGCTGGTCGCAGGGACGCATCAAGCCTCCAGTCACGCTGGGTCACGAATTTTGCGGCGTTGTAGAACGGGTTGGCGAGGAAGTGACGGCGGTGAAGTCCGGCGATTTTGTGAGCGCCGAAATGCACGTGAACTGCGGCCACTGTCATCAATGCCGTTTAGGCGAAGCGCACATTTGCCAGAACTTGAAAATTATTGGCATCGATCAAGACGGCGCGTTCGCCGAATTCGTCAAAATTCCCGCGAGCAACATCTGGAAGCTGGATGCCGCCATTCCTGAGCATTACGCCGCGATCCTCGACCCTCTCGGTAACGCTGTCCATACCGTACTTGCTGGCGCAATCGCCGGGCAGACGGTTCTTGTTACTGGTTGTGGTCCGATTGGCCTAATGTCCATTGCGGTCGCCAAAGCTTGCGGTAGTTCCACCGTGTTTGCCACCGAAACGAATGAACACCGCCGCGCGTTGGCCAAACCCATGGGCGGGGATTTCGTTTTAAATCCCGCATCCGAAGATGCTGTCGCTAAAATTCTGCAAGCCACGGGCGGCACCGGCGTGGATGTGCTCCTCGAAATGAGCGGAAATCCCATGGCCATTCAGCAAGGTTTTAAAGCGTTGCGCGCCGGGGGCCGTGCTTCATTGCTGGGCATCCCTACGGAAAACGTTCCACTCGACCTCGTGCAGGATGTAATTTTCAAAGGCGCCACGGTGCAGGGAATTTACGGCCGCCGGATGTACAGCACCTGGGTGCAGATGACCGCGCTGTTGAAAGCGGGTCGCGTCAATCTCGAGCCACTCTTTGGCGAACGCATGGCCCTCGACAATTTCGAATCCGCATTCGCGAAGTTGCAAACCGGATTAGCCGGCAAGATTCTGATGTTCCCTGACGGCATGCCGAAATAGGTGCCAAAACGATTTGGAGAAAAACAAATGAGTGACACTGGAGCTATTGCCACGAAACACGATCCTCTACAGTACATAAGCGAGACGCTACAAGACCTGCGCGCCAAAGGCGTTGCACCCAGACTGCGCGTTCTCGAGGGCGAACAAAAGCCGGTCTGTATTTTCGATGGGCGAGAAGTCATCAATCTCGCGTCGAACAATTATCTGGGCCTGACCTCACACAGAGCCTTGCGCAAAGCCTCGATTGAAGCGGTGCGCAAACTGGGCGTTGGCGCGGGAGCGGTGCGCACCATCGCTGGCACGATGACGATTCACATGGAACTGGAAGAGCAAATCGCGAAGTTCAAAAACGTGGAAGCGTGCGTGGTCTTTCAGTCGGGATTCACGGCCAACGCCGGCACCGTCTCGGCTGTGTTGGGCAAAGAAGACCTGATCATTTCCGATGAACTGAATCACGCCTCCATCATCGATGGAGCGCGCCTTTCCAAAGCCACTATCAAAGTCTTTAAACACAAAGATGTTCAGGATTGCGAACGTATCCTTCAGGAGCAAGCGTCGTTCCCGGGCAAAAAGCTGATCATCACCGACGGCGTTTTTTCCATGGACGGCGATATCGCTCCTCTGCCCGACCTGTGTTCACTCGCGGAGAAGTATGGATGCATCATGATGGTCGATGATGCTCATTCC
Organism: Candidatus Acidiferrum sp.; assembly: GCA_036491775.1. Lineage (GTDB taxonomy): Bacteria > Acidobacteriota > Terriglobia > Acidiferrales > UBA7541 > Acidiferrum. The sequence goes on along the minus strand of DASXBH010000356.1, from coordinate 1,366 downwards.
AGCGGCGTGCTTGGGCGTAACGGCCGCGGCACCGTGGATCACCTGAATTGCCACGGTCGCGTGCATATTCAAGTCGGCACGTTGAGCAAAGCAATTGGCTCGATGGGCGGTTACGTGTGCGGTTCTCGAGACCTCGTCGATTTTCTGTATCTGCGCGCTCGCCCCTTTCTGTTTTCCACCTCGCACCCGCCCGCCACAGCAGCAGCGTGCCAGGCGGCTTTCACTCTTCTGGATTCTCCCGAAGGCGAAAAGCTGGTGAAAAAGTTGTGGGCCAACACCAAATTCTTCAAGCGCGAGCTGAAGAAGCGCGGCTTTCAGTTTAAGGCCAGCGAGACGCCGATTATTCCCATTCATGTGGGTGATGCCGCGAAAGCTTTTGAATTTTCACGCAAGTTGTTTGACGCTGGTGTATTCGCGCCCGCAGTGGGCTATCCGACCGTGGCGGAAGGCAAAGCACGGTTGCGCGCCATCGTTAGCGCCGCGCACAAGCGTGAACATTTGTTGAAGGCCGCCGACACACTGGCGGAAGTCGCGAAGCCACTCGGCATCGTTAGCTAAACGCGCGCCGCCGCAGCATGGCTCGCACTCCTGCTATACTCGCGCGATGTTTGCAAAGTTAGAAAATCCGCAGAAGTTGTTCCTGGTTGACGCCATGGCGCACATCTATCGTGCTTTTTATGCGCCCATGGTGCGCATGAACGCGCCTAGTGGACTTCCCACCAAGGTTCCATTCCTCTTTGCGAATATCCTGCGGCGCATTATTAAAGATTACAAACCGGACTACGTCGGCATTGTGTTCGACACCAGCAAACCAACTTTTCGCGATAAGCTCTTCGAAAAATATAAAGCGCAACGCCAACCGATGCCGGATGAGATGAGCATCCAATTGCCGTACGTGCGTCGCCTGTGTGAAGCCATGGGCATGCCTATTCTCGAGTTCGACGGCTTCGAAGCCGACGACGTGATCGGCACTCTTGCCAAGCAGGGCGCGCAAAAAAATCTCGATGTGTTGGTGATTTCCAACGACAAAGACATGATGCAGTTGGTCACTGCTGGCGTGCGCATTCTGAAAACGGGGACGGGCGGCGCCAAGGCAGACATCATCATCGACTCCAAAAAGGTTGAAGAAATTCTCGGCGTGTCTCCGGAAAAAGTTGTCGATCTAATGGCGCTGCTCGGCGACAACATCGATAACATTCCCGGCGCCAAAGGAATTGGCGAAAAGGGCGCAACCGAGCTCATCCAAAAATACGGCAGCGTGGAAAATGCGCTTGCCCATGCCGATGAAGTCCCTAATAAACGCTATCGCGAGGCACTTCAACAACAAAAAGAGCAAGTGATGATGAGCAAGCAGCTCGCGGCCATC
>DASXBH010000355.1:0-3279 GCA_036491775.1 Candidatus Acidiferrum sp. | reverse complement strand
CCGCCACAAACCTTTATGACTCAATCTTCTTCGCCGTTGCTCGAATTGCAGAATGTCAGTGTAGTTCGGGGGAATTCCGTGGCGCTGGACCGCCTGTCGCTACGAATCGAGCGAGGGGAGCACGTCTGCATCCTGGGGCCGAATGGGTCGGGGAAATCGACGTTGATCAAAACCATAACTCGCGAGTGCTATCCGGTGCTGGCGCTGGGCAGCTCGATACGGATCCTGGGTCGCGACTTGTGGAATGTTTTCGAATTGCGCTCGCTGCTGGGAGTTGTGTCGCCCGATTTGCTGGCGGCGTGCACCACCGACGCCACGGGTTTGGACGTGGTTCTATCTGGATTCTTCAGCAGCACGCGCATTTTCCCCAATCACCAGCCGGACCAGGAACACCGTTTGCGTGCGATGGAAGAGTTAGACCGGTTGGGGGTAGCGCACTTGGCGAACCGCCCGGTAGCGCAAATGTCGTCGGGCGAGGCCAAGCGCACACTGATTGCTCGTGCTCTAGTTCACGAACCGCAAACGCTACTTTTTGATGAGCCGGGCAATGCGCTGGATCTGGCGGGACAAGTGGAACTGAGAAACGAGATGCAGGAACTGGCGCACGCGGGTTTGGGCATCGTGCTGGTGACGCATCACGTGTCCGAGATCATTCCGGAGATGGAGCGGGTGGTGCTGCTGCAGCGTGGTCACGTGGCAGCTGACGGACCAAAAGAGCAAGTGCTGACCAGCGAGCAGCTCTCCGCGTTATTTGGAGTGCCGGTGCGGCTGTTCCGGGATGACGGCTATTTTTACGTGCACGCCTGAGAAAGTGGTGCACCTACTTTTCGACTACTTTCCAGCGATGCCTTCCGCGATGCCGGCGGCGATGGGCACCTTAAAGGTCTGATGTTGATAAGCCTTAACCATCAGCAGAATCCAAAGGACAAAGGTAAGTAGTCCCACAGCCATCAGAATCAACGTGACGAAACCGTATCCGATAATGCCACCGATCATGGTGCTCATAAACGCCAGTGCAATGCGAATGATCATCAGGCCGCCAAAAACCACGATAGATTGTGCGGCGTGAAACTTTACCCAGGGCCGTTTGTCGATTAGTAGAAAGATGATCCCGGTAAGCCAGCCCAGCGCGTAGCACAAAAGGCCTGCGACGTTTTCCTGAAGCCCTTCGGTAGGAGAGGCCGCAGGCACAGCAGCAGGGGTTACCACGCCACCGGTTTGACTGGCACCACACTTGGGACAGAAACTAGCCGCACCAATTTCCTGACCACACGCCTTGCAGAATGCCATGAAGAACCTCCGAGGATGATTCGCCGGGGAGCGTAACAAAGGAAGGCACGGTTCGCAATGAATTTCGCGGCGGAGACGGGCTGGGAATATGACACCAGAATAAACAGATGCCCAGAGTTGTCCCGCTGGTTCAGGGGCTGATGGGAAGGAATTCTTCGGGAGCGCTGGACGCGAGATAGCAAAGGAGATAGGGTTGCCCCTGTTCGAAAGGGCGCACGTCTAACCTAAACGACGACCGGACGTATCCAGGAGGATCTACTCATGTCGCAATTGGTACGCGTTGTTCTGATGGGATTGTCGCTAGCGGTTGCCGCAAGCTCGAGTTTGGCGCAAGAACAGTCAAAAACTCCGCCACAATCCGGCAATCCTGAGGCACCTGCCGCCAATCCGGCGGATTTCGCTTCACCGGATGCAATCCTTGCCGGAGTTTACGCGGTCATCTCCGGCCCTGCTGGGCAAAAACGCGATTGGGATCGTATGCGTTCCCTTTTCTATCCCGGCGCGCGGCTAATCCACACTGGCCCTGACAAAGACGGCGCTATGAAGGAGACGTCCTTCACTGTGGACGAATACATCCAGCGCGCAACTCCGTACTTCGACAAAAGCGGTTTTTTTGAGCGGGAAGCCGCGCGGCACACCGACAAGTGGGCGAACATACTGCAAGCGTTCAGCACGTATGAATCAAGGCACGACGCGAAGGATGCCGCGCCGTTTGCGCGAGGCATCAACAGTTTTCAATTATTTTTCGATGGCAAGCGGTGGTGGATCGTCACTATCTACTGGCAGGAAGAGAGTGCGGCGAATCCGCTCCCGGCGGAATTTCTCCCGCACGCTCATTAATAGTGAGCCGGTGTAACGGTCTATTTGGAATTTAGTGATTTTTCGCGCCGTGCGGTTCAGACGGAGGCAGATTCTCGGTCGCGGCGGCTGCGGTCGGATACATTTCGAAAATCTTGTGAAGCTGTGTGAGCTTAAAGCTGTGTTCGATCATTCCGGTCGCGCCGGCAATGCGTAGCATCCCTTTATGACTCTTCAGCCGAGTCAAGCAACGAACAATCGAGCCGATAGCAGAGCTGTCGATGTGGGTGACATGAGTGAGATCGAAGATCACGCGGAGGTTATTGTTGCGGATAAGGGTCTCGGTTTCCTGTTCGATCTGCCGGCAATCCGGTCCGGCATGAATGCTGCCCTTCATATCGAGAACGGTGACGCCGTTGAGTTGCGCTTTTTTCATGTGAAGAATCACGAGAGCTGCTCCGTTCTGTGAAAGTAAGGCGGGTATGGCGATGGGCAAGTGGGCGCCACAGCTAGTCTCCTTCGAACGGAAATTGCCGGATGAGGCGCACGCAGTCACCCAGGGCGTTGAACAAGGTGTTACCCCAACCACAGGGCACAAACGAAGCCGTTTTTTGATTTACGGGTTTGTCCGCTTCGGCAAAAAAACGCAAGCGTTGACCTGGAGGAGGCGTAGCAAACTCTTTCACCGTGATGAGAAAAACGGTCTCTCCGCTGGGCTGCCGCTTCACCATGGAGAAATGATGCAGCTGAGCAAGCTGCTCTAGCTGATTCTCCTGGACGTATATCCAATCGCTCATCACAGACTCCTGGTAAGTAACCTGAAAATGGCGAGACGGGACAAAGTATCGAGATGTTAGGTCAGTGCCGCCGGCAAGTCAACGCGGAGCAAATCTGCTGTATCTAGAGTCAGCCTTCAACAACACCGTGAATCTGCCCTCGCCATCAAGCCGCGACGCCGGCCGGTTTGTGCGCGCTTAAAAGCAGTTCTAGGAATTTGAAGTTGTGGCAAACGCCAGGGTGATCAGTGTTTTCTGCTCTAACTCATGAGCTTTCGCCGAGCCGGTAGCCGGACTGGCGCTCGACGAACGCTTCACGGAACGTACACGGAGATTCTTCGCCTGGGCTATGCGTTCCAGGCGCGGCAGAACATAGAAGAGTGCGCCCATGTTGGCCGGTTCTTCCTGCACCCAG
>DASXBH010000354.1:0-9029 GCA_036491775.1 Candidatus Acidiferrum sp. | reverse complement strand
CGCGCTGCGCAACGTAGTGAAATGGTTTCAAAAAGAAGGCGCAGATGCCTGGTACAAGCATTCCGCCGAAGAACTTTTACCCTCAGGCACCAAGTGCTCCTGCGGCGCAGCAGGGAAGTGGCGCAAGGAAAACGACATTCTCGATGTCTGGTTCGATTCCGGTTCCTCGCATCTCGCCGTACTGCATGGCAAAGAATGGCCCGCGGACATTTACCTTGAAGGTCCGGATCAATATCGCGGCTGGTTCCACAGTTCCTTGTTGATTGGTGTTGGCGTGCGCGACGAGGCGCCGTATCGCGGCGTCGTTACCCACGGTTGGACGCTCGACGAGCAAGGCCGTCCCATGTCCAAATCCTTGGGCAATATCGTGCTGCCCACCGAAATTTGCGACAAGTGGGGCGCGGACTTGCTTCGCCTCTGGGTTGGCTCGCAGGAGTATCAGGCTGACGTAAAGATGAGCGATCGCGTGATGACTCAGCTCAGCGAAGCTTACCGCAAAATACGCAACACTTTCCGCTTCGCGCTCGGCAACCTCAACGACTTCGACCCGTCACGCGATGTGCTGCCCAACGACCAACTTGAAGAGATGGATCGCTGGATGCTCGAGCGCACCGCCGATCTCGTAAAGCGGTGCCGTGAGTGGTATTCCACCTACGAATTTCACCGCATCTATCACGCCATTCACGATTACTGCGTGGTCGATCTCAGCTCCTTCTACTACGACGTGCTGAAAGATCGTCTCTACACCAAAGCGCCACGCAGCAATTCGCGCCGTTCCGCGCAGACCGCCATCTGGAAAATCACCAGCGCGTTGGTTCGTCTTGCGACACCCATCCTGGTTTTCACTGCCGAAGAGCTTTGGAAATATTTGCCCAAAGCCGCCGGTGAACCGGAAAGCGTACACATCGCGCTGTTCCCCGACGAAGCGGAATTGCGCACCGGAATCGCAGCGGATAAGGCCAACACTTGGGAGCTTCTCGCCAAGGTTCGAGCCGAAGTTTTAAAAGCCCTCGAGGTCGCACGCAACGAAAAGAAGCTCATCAATTCCGGTCTCGAATCCAAAGTCTTGCTCAACGCCGACCTGGAATTAAAAGCCAAGCTCAAACACTATCTGCCGCTGCTGCCGGGCCTCTTCATCGTGTCGCAGGTCGACCTCATCAACGCAGGCTCGGGCGACTATCGTTCCGATCTCGTGCCCAACCTCGAAGTCACCATCCAGCGCGCCGAAGGCAAGAAGTGCGACCGCTGCTGGAACTATTCCACCCACGTAGGTGAGAACCCGCGCTATCCCACAATCTGCGAACGCTGCAGCGAAGCCATAGCCGAAATCGAAGCAGCCCCAGCAGAAGTCAAAGCCTGATGCCGCCCTTTGCGCCAGCCCCCTTACGTCTTGCTGCTCAGTCGCTGGCGCCAGCCGAGCGGAGGGCACAACTCCGTCATTCCGAGCGAGGCGAGAAATCTCTCTGCGATTCCACCCCGGCCAGACTTCATCGTTGCGCTCTCAAGTCTCAACAGGCGCCACGACCACGAATGACGCCCTTCACTCCATGATCCTCCCTCGCCGAATCCGCTGGCTCGGTCTTACTCTAGCCGTCGTCTTCCTCGACCGCGCCACAAAGGCCTGGATCGAATCGCGCCCGTCGTCTTACTTTCCCCACGTCGTGATTCCCAATGTCTTCGACATCATTTACTCCCGCAATCCCGGCATCGCCTTCAGCTTCCTCGCCGATTCCTCCTCCGCCACAACGCGCATTTTCCTGATCGTCAGCTCCATTCTAATCATTGGCGTCATCGCCTGGCTCCTCGTCGCCAGCCGCAGCTCCAGCGCACTAAATGCCGCGGGCCTGGCCCTCTTACTCGGCGGCGCCGCGGGAAATATCACCGACCGCATCATTCATGGCGCCGTCACCGATTTTCTGGAAGTCTGGGTGCGCTTCCTCCCCTGGCACCTCTTCAATCCTTGGCCCACCTTCAATGTTGCCGACGCCGCCGTCACCATAGGTGCTGTCCTGATTGTTTTTGATGTATTATTCGCCCAGCAACATCGTCCAACGCATTAAAAAAACGTTTATCTACGTTCAAGGAGGCAGCAAACATGGCTCCTCGTTTGCCCGGTTTTTCGCGTCGCGATTTTATGGGCGGCCTGCTCGGTGCAGCCGCCATATCCACGCTCCCCACTCATTTCCTCGGGGCCGCTCCGCCTTCTCCCAACGTCTTCGTTCCATTTCAATTTCCCAAAAATTTTCTCTGGGGCGCGGCCACTGCTTCCTACCAAGTCGAAGGCGCCTGGAACGAGGATGGCAAGGGTGAGTCCATCTGGGATCGCTTCTCGCACACCGTCGGTAGAGTGAAAGGTGGCGATACCGGCGACGTTGCCTGCGATTCTTATCACCGCTACAAAGAAGACATCGAACTCGCCAAGAAGTTGAATCTCAAAAGTTATCGCATCTCCATTTCTTGGCCGCGCATTCAGCCCAACGGTACCGGCAAGCCCAATCAAAAAGGTTTGGACTACTACAAGCGCGTCACCGATACTCTGCACGCCGCCAATATTCGCCCGCTCGTCACTCTGTATCACTGGGATTTGCCTCAGGCTCTTCAAGACGCCGGTGGCTGGCCCAATCGCGACATTGTCGGTCGCTTTACCGAATATTCCGAAATCGTTACCCGCGCTCTCGGCGACCGCGTCAATCACTGGGCCATCTTCAATGAGCCCTGGGTCTTCACCTTCCTCGGCTACTCGCGTGGCGTTCACGCCCCCGCGCTAAAAGACTTTCCTGCCTGCATGCGTGCCACCCACGTCGTCAACATCGCACAAGGTCAAGCCTTCCGTGCCATCAAAGCCGTCAACTCCAAATTTGAAGTGGGCACCGCGTTCAGCATGTCGAATTGCGAGCCCGCCACGTCCAGTCCTGAAGATAAGGCCGCCGCAGACCGCGCTCACGCCGTGGGCAACGTCTGGTTCGTCAATCCCGCGCTCAAGGGCGAATATCCCAAAGGTTTTCCCGGCGAAAATCCCTACGACATGATGGGAGTTAAATCAGGCGACATGGAATTGGTCAAAGCGCCGCTGGATTTTCTGGGCATCAATTACTATCGCCGTCAGTTGGTCTCGGCAATTCCGCCAGGCAGCGGCGAAGCATCTGCAGGCGTATACACCTTCGACGCCACGCAAGGCCCGCTCACCGATTTCGCCTGGGAAGTGTGGCCTGACAGCTTTTACGAATTGCTGATGCGCATTAATTCCGAGTACAAAAAGCCGGTCATGGAAATTACCGAGAATGGCGCATCCTACGTCGACGATCCCGATGTCCACGGCGTCGTCACCGACGATCGCAAAATTGCCTACACCCGCGGTCATCTCAGCGCGCTCGGCCGCGCCATGAAAAATGGCGCCAACATCCGCGCCTATCACCACTGGAGCCTGCTCGACAATTTCGAATGGGCAGAAGGCTACACCCAGCGTTTCGGCCTCGTTTGGGTCGACTTCCGCGACCAGCGCCGTATCATCAAAAACTCCGGCCACTGGTACGCCAAACTAACCGCCTCCGGCGATCTCACGTAAACAGCATCTCGCCACCACTCCCCTCGGCCGCGCCAACGGATCGGTAGCGCCGATTTCCAGCAGGCCCAAGACGAACGCTGAACAACCCATTCACTTCCATCTCTTTGCCAACGCACAACGATCCAAGCTTTCGAAACCGTCGGCATGCCGACATTCCAATTCCTTCCTCCAACTCCTTTTCCCACGCTTCGCTGCTACACTCTTGCTGTGGATTCCACTGTTTCAACCCAGGCTCAGGAATTTTCCGCTTCTCCCGAGGAAACCGGCCAGCGCCTCGACGTCGTCATCGCCAAGCATTTCCTGGAGCTTTCCCGCACTCGTGTGCAGGAACTCATCGAAGGCGGGCTGGTTTTGCTTAACGGCAAAGCCGCAACCAAAGGCTCCCACAAAGTAAAAGCCGGCGACCTCGTTTCCGTTTCGCCGCAGCCTCGCCCGCCAATGCGCGCCGAACCCGAATCCATTCCGCTCGACATTCTTTATGAAGACGATGACATCGTCGCCGTCAACAAAGCTGCGGGCATGACTGTTCACGCCGGCGCAGGAAATTTCAATGGCACGCTCGTTAATGCGTTGCTCGGGCGCGGCCAGGCCCTCGCCCAATCGACCGATCCCATTCGCCCAGGAATCGTCCACCGCCTCGACAAGGAAACTTCCGGCATCTTACTGGTCGCCAAAAACGATTACGCGCACGCCAAACTTGGCGACGCTTTCCGCGATCGCACCATCCAGAAAATCTATGTCACGTTGGTCCAAGGTTCGATGGACGAGGACCGCGGCCGCATCGAGCTGCCCATCGCCCGCGATCCCAATCGCCGTACCCGCATGACCACCAAGGGTGCCTCATCGCTGCCCGATTCCCGCCCCGCCCGTACCGACTGGCGCGTTTTAACCCGCATCGCCCCCGCATCCCTGCTCGAAATTCAACTTCACACCGGACGTACCCACCAGATCCGCGTCCACCTATCCTCGGTTCGCCATCCCGTAGTTGGCGATACCCTCTACGGCGCCGCCACCCACTTGCAAGTCGGCGATACGACGCTGCCTGCACTCGGTCGAAATTTTCTGCATGCCGCCCGAATCACTTTCGCGCAGCCGCGTTCCGGCAAGCGCATTCAACTCACTGCTCCTTTGCCGCCCGAGTTGCGAAGTTATCTACAGGAATTGGCCCGCGCCGCCGGTGACGATTCCGCGCGAATTGACGCTGCACTCCAGGGGTACCTATAATCTAGCGACATGCGATACCGATCCTTGGTCTTGTTGTTAGTAGCCGTACTTCTTGGCACTGTTCTGGTCGACGCACAACAGCAGCCTTCTCCCACTCCGCCTCCCACTCCCCCCGCGAGTTCCCAGGCCCAAGAAGCGCCGCAAAGAAGTCAGACCACCATTCCCGTACGGGTCAACCTTGTCGACGTGCTCTTCACCGTCCTCAATCGCCGCAACAAGCTCGTTTCCGACCTCGACAAGCCCGACTTCAAAGTTTTCGACGACAACGTTCCACAAGACATTCGCTACTTCAGCAGGCAAAACGATCTCCCCTTGCGCATTGGCATGCTCTTGGACACCTCCAACAGCATTCGTGATCGCATCAAATTCGAACAAGACGCCGCCAACAATTTTCTCTTCAGCGTGTTGCGTCGCAATAAAGACGAAGCTTTCCTGATGACCTTTGATGACGAGCCGCAAATGCTGCAGGGTTTTACAGGGGACACCGGGATGCTGCGCGATCAGATTCTTCGCACCCGCGCAGGCGGCGGCACCGCCGTTTACGATGCGATTTATGAGGCATGCTTCAAAGAGTTAAGCCACCCGCCGCGTCCACCAGGCGATCAGCCCGACGTTGTCCGCCGCGTGATGATTCTAATCAGCGATGGTGAAGACAATCTCTCCACCCACACTCGCGCTGAAGCCATCGAAATGGCGCAACGCACCAGTGTAGTCATCTACACCATCAGCACTAGCACCCAGTGGGTTACTCTCGACGATCCCAAGAAAGAACAATCCGGCAATCGCAAATATCATTTGACCGACGGCGATAAAATCTTGCAGGCTCTCGCCGAAGAGACCGGTGGCCGCTCTTTCTATCCTTATCACGTCGACGATCTTGACCAGTCTTTCCAGGATATTGGCGAGGAACTCCGCAACCAGTATTCACTAGCCTACAATCCGTCGAACCACGGCATTGATGAGAAGTACCACAAGATTAAAATCGAAACGCCCGATCGCAAGGGCTACCAGGTCCGCGCCCGCCGCGGCTACTACGCCCGTTCCAACAACGATCTGGGCCCAAAACCAGCAGGCACCGTGAAGTAGTTTCGTTGCAAGACTTGAATGGTTATTTGCTGTCGTCGTGCAGCAGCACCGCGTCGGATTCCACTTCGCCGCATTCCACCGCGATCTTCGACCCATCCGGCGAAAACACGAAACGAAACGTCTTGTCTTTCTTGAAATGTGTCAATTGCCGCCGCGCTTTGCCATCCAGCGGTTGCAGCCACAAATTGTCCACACCTTTTTCCCGCACCAGATACACAATTCCTTTTCCATCTGGCGCGTACGTCAGTTCATCGGGCAACGCCCGCGAATCGATGTCCGCGTAAGCCATTTGACGCGTTTCCACATTGTCGATTCGCAGCATCAACCTGTGATCCAGTTCCCGCAACTCAAACGACGCGATCTCTTTTCCATCTGGCGAAAGCGCAAACGACCCAACCGAATACTTCACCACCGTTTCCGGCGAGCCTCCTTCAATCGACACGCGTTTCACAAAGCGATTCTCGACGTTGTCAACGAAATACACCCAACTTCCATCCTTCGCGCACGCCGGCTCTTGATCATTCATGCCCGTGGTGAGTTGCTTTTGATTCGTACCATTCAGATCCATGCGCCACAGATTTGCCAGCGTTCCCCCGGCGCGACCAATCTGCCGGAATACGATGAATTGTCCATTTCCGCAGACCGTGGCCTGGTCCGGGATATGTTTCGTGTCGGAATACAGCGTTGTTTCCTCACCATCGGCGGCAACCGCTTCCAGGTTTCCAGCCTGCGGCACAAGCAATCGTCCGTCTGGCATCCAATTCCACCGCCACGGAGGAAGTTGCGACTGCAAAGGCACGGTGTGCAGCTTGTCGGGCTCGTCCGCCGGGGCGATACTCATCGAAAATCGAATTCGATTCTGTGTTGAGACGATCGTCTTCCCATCCTTCGAAACACCCAGCGTCCCATAGTTATTGGTATCGGCCGTCAGTGCGCGATATTCCCCGCCGGGATAGTTTATGTAGCCAATTTGTGCCTGCATGTGCATTGCTTCTAATTGCGAGGCGCTGGCAATCAATGCCGTACTGTCCGGCATCCACGCTGGTCCGTAGAAAATGCGATCCGGCGACATACCTGCCACTTGCTCTTTGCTGGTGGCCACATCCACCGCCAGAAATCCGCCGAGCGCCTCCTTGGTAGGCTGGACCATCGGAATCACGATGGTTTTGCCATCAGGGGACCACGCGGGAACGTGACTATCCGTTTGCAGTGGATGATTGCTGAAGATCTTCTTCTCGATCGATCCATCGCTTTTCGCCAGCAGCAAATCCCAGGTCGGAGCGCTGTGCAACTCCCGCAAAAATACAAAGTGCGACCCATCCGGCGAAAACGAAATGGGACTGTCCACGTCCTTGACGATTACGTGCGGCTCGCCACCCAGCACGCTGGCCTGAAAAAGTTCAGACTCTTCTTCGTTCTCCTCGCGCCGCACGAAGTAAATGTAATTTCCATCCGGCGAAAAGGTCAGCCCGTCGTAGCGCGTCGTTGCCGGTGACACCACCTGCTTGTTCGTCGCGGTAGCGATATGCCGCAGCCACAGCGATTGCAAGCCATTTTCTTCCAGCGCTTGCAGCAAGTATTTGCCATCAGGAGAAATCGCCGCCTGCATGATGTGCCCGTTGTTCGACACATTTTCAATGGTGAACTTTTCAAAAGGCGCGCTCTTCGCCACCGTCGGTTTGTGCAGTAATGAATAAATCCCATACCCAGCCGCAGCTAATAGAAGCAAGCCCAGCGCCAGTAACGCTCCGGTACGGAGTTTGTTTTTCTGTGCAACCTCCGCACTCACCGATCCGCTCGACGCTTTTTCCTTAGAAACCGGGCCTGGTGCCACAGCGGCCACTCTCCCGCTACCGCGACTCGCCGTAACGCTCGAATCGGAAACCGGTCGTCCCGGCTCCAATTCGCGCCGCAGTCGCTTCAGGTCGGCGCGCAATTCCGCGGCGAATTGATAACGAAGATCGCGATCCTTCTCCAATAATTTATTCAGAATTCGTTCGAGCTCCACGGGAATCAGGTTGTTCAGCTGTATCGGGGAAGCTGGATCGCTGTGCAAAATGCTCCCAAAAATGATGGCACTCGTCGCTCCCGGAAACGGGTGCTTCCCGGTCACCATCTCGTAAAGAACCGACCCCAACGAAAATAAATCCGTGCGCGCATCCATCGTTTCGCCGCGCGCTTGCTCCGGCGACATATAAGCCACAGTTCCCACCGTCGTTCCGGCGGTGGTCTGAAAGGCCGTCGCTTGCTCACCGATGGTCTCGCCCTCAATGCTGCTTTCCGCTTCCAGCAGCTTCGCCAGTCCGAAATCCAAAATCTTCGTGGTCCCTCGTTCCGTCAAGAAAATATTTGCGGGCTTGATATCCCGATGGACAATCCCTTTTTTGTGTGCCGCGTCCAGGGCGTCCGCCAGTTCCACTCCAATATCTACGCAGCGCGCCACGGACAGCGCGCCTCCAGCCATAGCTTTATCCAGCGATTCGCCTTCCAGTAATTCCATAGCAATAAACGTCTGCCCGGCATGCTCCTCAATCGCGTAAATCGTGCATATTCCCGGATGATTGAGCGCCGAAGCCGCGCGTGCTTCGCGCAAAAAGCGGTCCATGGCCATCGGATCGCGCCGTCCGGCGTCTTGCAGGAATTTCAACGCCACACGCCGCCCTAGCTTGGTGTCTTCGGCTTCATACACCAGTCCCATGCCTCCGCGACCAAGTTGCCGGAGGATCCGATAGTGGGCGAATGTTTCGTTGATCATTGGGGACGGGCCCAGAGTTGCCAGGCGTCTAGCGATACTAGCCAACGCCTACTCGCGGGTCAATCAATTACCAACCGTAAAAGAAGAAGGGCGCCACCTTTGGCGCCCGCGTTCTGCCTATATTGCGTCGCACTCCTGTCGAAGTCGCCTCTCCCCCGAGAGATGCTCCAGAGTGCCTCAACCTTTCGGCGCGTAGTAGCCTCTCCTGGCCAGCACTTTCAAATCGTGATTGTTCATATCCACTTTAATTTTGCGAAATTTTCCATCCTTCGCCGTATTCGTCGGGTAGTATCCCAGCGTGTATTGACTGCGCAGCTCTTCGGAAATCTGGTCGAACGCTTCTTCCAGCCTCTTCTCCGAACTTACCGCAATCATGCGTCCGCCAGTATCTTCCGCCAG
>DASXBH010000353.1:0-3549 GCA_036491775.1 Candidatus Acidiferrum sp. | reverse complement strand
CCGACTTGGCCTTCTTTGGTGACCGCAAAATAAAAACCGGTGCGGCGGCTGGCGAGGAATCGTTTGACCATATCGTCAGCCTGGAGCGGACGCCGAGTTTGTAGCAGGGAAGCCGAGGCTGGGCCGCGACCAATTCTGCGGAGCCGACAGCGAACCGGTCGCCAAGATGAACGGAATCTTCCCGCAAACCTGTGGTGGTGAAGTTTTCACCAAACACGCCAAGCGGCAAATCGCGGCCGGGTAGTTCGCCCTTCCAATAATCGTAATGTTCAAGGGAGTAGCAGTAAACAGCCTTGTCTTTGCCACCGTGCACGGTCAGGTCTGCCTGGCGATCGCCGTCGAGATTCAGTGTGCGCAGCGCAACGCGGCCGGCGACTGGCTCCTTAAAGATGCCAGTGAGTACTCGGGTATCGTGCCAAATCACTTCGCGAGGAAGCCCGACATTGATCGACGCGAGTTTCATACTCAGACGCTTCTCTGATGTACAAACTCGCAGAAGGTTATTTCTCTGCTTGCTCTCTACTTTTTGACACGCGCGTTTGGGGACGCCGCGGCCTGGGTGTGAGCGAAGCTTAGCTTTGGGCGGCGCTGGCTTGTCTGGCGGCTAGTTGGGCGCGGATGTTTTTCATGCGCTCGCGGGTGGCTGCAGTGCGGGCGCGGCCGTTGGGAGTGGCGTCGATGAGCTTTTCGAGATTGGTGGCGAATTGCGGGCCGAAGCTTGCGCGGATTTCGGCAAGGAGCAATTCAATTTTCGCGAAGACGGTAAAGTGCTCGCCATTGGTCTGGGTGAAGAGTTCCAAACCAATAGCGCCATCGTTGACGAGGGCGGCGGCCATGTCCCAGTAGGTTACGACCATACGCACGTGGCCGCTATGTTCGCTGAATAGAGCGCTGCTAAAATCCGTTATCGATTGCGGATTGAATTCGGAGAAAAACCAGTCGCGCGCTTTGCGCATGGTGGGTTCGCGGCGCAAATCATAAAGCTTCAGGATGAGTTCGGCTTCTTCTTGTTTGGACATAACATTCGCTCCTTGGGCGTTGGGATCGCGGCGAACAGCCAATACAAAGTGTAAACAAGTTTACCGGTTCATTTCGAGAGGTATTGCTGCAAGAACTCGACGGTCGCGTAGAACTCGAAGTCCCGGTTGTCCTTCTTCTGAAAGCCGTGGCCTTCGTCTTTTGCCATGACGTACCAGACGACTGTGCCTTGTTTCTTGAGTGCGGCAACGATTTGGTTGCTCTCGCTGACCGGCACGCGCGGATCATTTTTTCCGGCGACCACCATCATCGGTTTCTTAATCTTTTCGACATTGTTCATTGGCGCGATTTTTTCCAGGTATTCGCGCATTTTGGGGTCGCGCTCGTCTCCATATTCGACGCGGCGCAGGTCGCGGCGGTAGGCTTCGGTGTTTTCGAGGAAGGTAACAAGATTCGACGGCCCAACGATGTCGATCGAGCAACAGATCCGGTCGCTATAAAAGGTCGAGACTGCCAGGGTCATGTGGCCGCCGTAGCTTCCACCGGTCACTGCGATGCGACTGGCGTCCAGATCGGGCTGGGTGGCGATCCAGTCGATGAGCGCGTTAATGTCCTTGTAAGTTCCCTCGCGCAAGAACCCGTTATCCAGCTTGGTAAACGCCTTTCCGTAACCCGTGGAGCCCCGCACATTCGGTTGCAGGATGGCGATACCCATCTCGTTCAGGAAATAGTTGTCGGAGCCAAGAAATGCGGGCCGCGATTGGCCTTCTGGACCGCCGTGAATTTCGATTAAGACTGGTCGCTTGCCCTGGAATTTTGCCGGTGGACGGAAGAGAAACCCGGAGATGGTCTTCTGATCAAATGATTTCCAGCGAACTAGCTCCGCGTCGCGGAAACCAGAAGTATTCACGGCCGTTTCGCTAGTAGTCCAGCGCTCAACTTTTCCTGTGGTCACATCGAGCGAATAGCAATCACCGGGATCTTTGGCGGTGGTCAATCCGAAGCCCAAGTCGCGGTTATTACGGTGCCAGACTAGTCCGCCGATCAAGCCGATGGGCAGTGTGGGAGTTGGCTGTTCTTTTCGGGTCGCCGCATCCAGAAGATGAAGTTTGCTAATTCCGTCTTCGTTGCTTAAGAAGGCGATCCACTTGCCATCCCAGGACTGCGCGAATTCATCGACGTCCCAGGGGAGATCCGGCGTCAGGACTTCCATCTTCTTAGTCGCGAGATCGATATAAGCCAATCGTTGGAATTCCGAATCTTTATCGGTGGTGACGTAGACGCCTTTTCCATCACGGCTGAATCGCGCGCTACTGTAGGCAACCTGCACATCCGTTTTGCGAGGCGTCAGCTCGGTTTTCTCGCCGGTGGAGGCATCGACGAGCCAGAGATACGTTTCGTTGATGGAAATGCCTTCCATGAGGAGAATCTTTTTATCGTCGGGCGACCAGCTTTGAGGCTCCCATCCACCGCCGCTGAGTTGCAGGAGCAGGTGATCTGTTTTTGGATTGGATGGGTCCATCACCCAGAGATCGGTATCTTGATTGTTGCGGCGGGTAGAAACGTAGGCGATGCGGTCACCGGCTGTCGACCATCGCTCGGAGGTGTTGCGCGATTTACCGTCGGTCAGCAGGGTGCTATCGCCGGTGGCCAGATCGTAGCGAAAGAACTGATACCATTCACCGCCGCCAACATCCTTCGAGTAAAGGACGAAGTCTCCACCTTTGGGATGGAAGGAACCGCCATAGACGGGTTCGGCGAAAAACGTGAGTTGGCGCCGTGCGCCTTGCGCCGTGGCCACAATGTGGGCTTGATACGTGTTTCCGAAGCGCGTGCCGATGATCATCTCGCGGCGGGAGGGATGCCAGTCGGTTTGAAACGCTTCGCGATTCTCGGTGTAGGGCCTGACCTTCTCGGCGAGGGCCGCGGGAATCGGTGGAACGCCTTCGACTACGAGATTTTCTCCCGGAGCGATGGAATTTTCCTGTGCGATGGAAAGGGAGCTAACCACAAAGAGCAGTAACGCCGCAAAAGTGTAACGCTTCATCGACGCACCTCTATTTCTGAGGAAAGGCGAAAGTCTGTTGGTTGAACTTTCCGGGCAGGATAGTACCACTACAGGCCACCAAGCGTTTAGCGGAGAGTGAGTCAAGGAAACGGGCGGATTTTGTGACCAAAACTTGCATAGGACGCGGTTCAGAATTTCGGTTTTGCGGCGGACGGATTGACGAGAAGGCCGCCGGAATATACGATTTGCCCACTTAGGCTCCGTTTGAGATTGGTTGCAGCCTGGTAAATCGCGATTTGCGGCGAAGGCGGTGACGTTTGATTTTTAAGCAATTCTATTTGAATTGCCTGGCGCATGCCTCGTACGTAATTGGCGACGAGCAAACAGGCGTCGCCGCGGTGGTCGATCCACAACGGGACATAGAGCAGTATCTGGCGTTTGCCGCGGAACAATCCTTGCAAATCAAACACGTTTTCCTGACCCATCTGCACGCCGATTTTATCGCGGGGCATTTGGAGTTGCGCGATCGCGTGGGCGCAACGATTTATCTTGGCGGAAAGGCA
>DASXBH010000352.1:0-6970 GCA_036491775.1 Candidatus Acidiferrum sp. | reverse complement strand
GTACGGATTGCCGTTGACACTGTTTCGACTGGAAGAAACGGATGAGGCGGCGGTGCTCGAGATGGGCATGTCGTTTCCGGGGGAACTGCGGAGACTGGCGGCGATTGCGTTGCCGGATGTTGCGATCGAATTGCGGGTGACGCCGGCGCACTTGCTGAATTTTTCTTCGGTGGAAGAAATTGCGCTGGCGAAGCGAGAGCTGGTGGAAGGATTGAATGGCGCGAATTCGCTGGCGGTACTGAATGCGGATGATGCGCGGGTAGCGGCGATGGCTCGTTTTGCCCCAGGACGAGTGATTTATTACGGCGTGGAGAAGGATGCGGAGTACAAGGCGGAAGACATTGAGGATCGCGGGGCGTTAGGGTCGGCGTTCACGCTGGTGCATCAGGGTAGGCGTTCGCGGATTGAAATGTCGTTGCCAGGGCGGCACGTGGTGCTGAATGCGGTGGCGGCGATTGCGGGGGCCAGCGAGTGGGGGATTGGCGTGGCGGAGGCGCAGAAGGTATTTCCCACGTTGCGGACGCCATCGATGCGTGGAGAATTGATCCGGTTCACGAATGGATTTGCGCTGATTAATGATTCGTACAATTCGAGCCCGGCGGCGCTGCAGGCGATGGCGAGTTTGCTGGCGGCAACGCCGGGATTTCGTCGGAGGATTCTGGCGGCGGGAGAGATGCGGGAGCTGGGGCCGAGCTCGGTGGCACTGCATCGCGAAGGTGGAGAGTTTGCAGGGAAGACCGGGAAGATTGATTTCGTGATTGGAGTGCAGGGCGATGCGCTGCAGGTGGTGGAAGGCGCGGTGAGCGCGGGCGTGGCGAGAAGCGCGACGAAATTTTTCCAGACGCCGCAAGAGGCGGCACAGTTTTTGGTGGAGTTCGTAAAGCCGGGCGACTTGCTGCTGGTGAAAGGTTCGCGCAGCGTGAAGATGGAACGAATTGTGGAGGCGCTGCTAGGGCGATTCGCGCCGGAAGATGCGCGGGCGAATGCGGGAGTAGAACACTAGATGCTCTACTACCTGCTGTACCACGTACTGCAGAAATATTTCAGCCCGCTGAATGTGTTTCGCTACATCACGGTGCGGACGGTGTATGCGAGTTTGACGGCGATGTTTCTGACGCTGGTGTTTGGGCCCTGGCTGATACGCAAGCTGCGCGAATTGCAGATTGGGCAGTACATTCGCGAAGAAGGGCCACAGGAGCACAAGAAAAAAGCGGGAACGCCGACGATGGGTGGCGTACTGATTGTGCTGTCGACGGCGGTGCCGACGCTGCTGTGGGCGGATTTGTCGAATTCGTTTGTGCTGCTGGCGTTATTTGCGCTGCTGGGATTCGCGGCGATTGGATTTGTCGATGATTACGCGAAGGTGGCGAAGCGGCAGAATTTGGGATTGACGGGGAAGCGGAAGTTGACGCTGCAGGTGCTGATCAGCGTGTTCGTGGGAATTGCGCTGCTGGTGCTGTCGACGTACAGCGCGTATTCGACGCAACTGGTGCTGCCGTTTTTGAAGAGGCTGCGCCCGGATCTGGTGATTCACTCGCTGTTGAATGCAGGACATTTATGGCCACTGGCGTTTGTGCCGTTTCTGGTGTTTGTGGCGCTGGTGATTACCGGAAGTTCGAACGCGGTGAATTTGACCGACGGTCTGGACGGACTGGCGATCGGCTGCACGGTGATTGCCGCTGGCGCGCTGACGGTGCTGACGTATGTGAGCAGTAATTTTCGGTGGGCGAATTATCTGGAGATTCAGTACATCCCGCGAGTCGGAGAGTTGACGGTATTTTGCGGAGCGTTGGTCGGGGCGTCGCTGGGATTCCTTTGGTACAACGCGCATCCTGCGGAAGTGTTTATGGGGGATGTGGGTTCGCTGGCGCTGGGCGGGGCGCTGGGAACGATTGCGGTGATCATCAAGCAGGAAGTGCTGCTGCTGTTTGTAGGCGGAATTTTTGTGGTGGAAGCGATGTCGGTGATTTTGCAGGTCGGATCGTTCAAGTTGCGGGGGAAGCGGATATTTAGGATGGCGCCGATTCATCATCACTTTGAGTTGTTGGGATGGAGCGAGAGCAAAGTGATTGTGCGGTTCTGGATAGTGGCGCTGGTATTTGCGTTGTTTGCGCTGACGACATTGAAGTTGAGGTAGGGCGAACTAAGGAAGTTGAGTTGGAATATGCCGGGATCGATTGAGTTGCGGAAGAAGCGGGTGCTGGTGGTGGGACTGGCGCGAACGGGAGTGGCGACGGCGTTGTTTTGCGCGAGACACAATGCGGTGGTGACGGCGACGGAGACGCGGAGAGAGAGCGAGTTGGGAGAAGCGACGGCGCGATTGCGCGAAGCGGGTGTAATGCTGGAACTGGGCGGGCACACGGAGAAAACGTTTCTGGCGCAGGATTTGATTATCCCCAGTCCGGGAGTGCCGGCGGACGATCCGTTTCTGGTGTTGGCGCGGGCAAAGGGAATCACGGTGTGGAGCGAGATTGAGCTGGCCTACCGGTTCATGGAAGGGAAGCTGATCGGGATCACCGGATCGAACGGGAAGACGACGACTACCACGCTTGTGCACCACATTTTGCGGAACGCGGGAGTAGACGCGATTCTAGCGGGGAACGTGGGGACGCCACTGATTTCTTGTGTAGAAGCGATGAACGGAGGAACGGTAACGGTCGCGGAGTTGAGCAGCTTTCAACTGGAGTTGACGGACACATTCCGACCGGACATTGCGGTGCTGCTGAATCTTACGCCCGACCATTTGGACCGGCACAAGACGATGGAGGCTTATGCGGGAGCGAAGGCGCGAATTTTCGAGAAGCAGACGGAACTGGACGCGGCGGTGTTGAACCAGGACGATGCAGCAACGGTAAAGCACGCGCCGACGAAGTCGCAGCTCTTCTGGTTCAGCAGGAAACAATCGGTCAAGCAGGGATCGTGTTTGCGGGGCGCCGACATTGTGGTGATGCATCACGGCAAAGAGGACGTGGTGATGAAGGCCAGCGAGATTCCGCTGCCCGGCGCGCACAATCTGGAGAACGTTTTGGCGGCAGTGACGGTGACGCGACTGGTGGGAACGGACTCGGAGAGTATCGCGCGAGGCGTGCGGAGTTTCGCGGGCGTGGAGCACCGGCTGGAATTTGTGACGGAAATTGGCGGCGTGCGCTACTACAACGATTCCAAGGCCACGAACGTGGATGCAACATTGAAGGCGCTGGACGCGTTTCCGGGACGGATTCTGGTCATCCTCGGTGGAAAAGATAAAGGAAGCGATTACACGGTGTTGCAGAAGCCGCTGCGGGAGAAAGCGGTTCTGGCGCTGCTGATTGGCGCGGCCGCCGACAAGATTGAATCGCAAATTGCGGGCAGCGTGGCGATGGAGCGCGCGGAAACGATGGAGCGCGCGGTGGAGCTTGCGGCACAAGCGGCCCAGCCGGGAGATGTTGTGCTGCTGGCCCCGGCATGCGCGAGCTTCGATCAATTTGTGAATTACGAGCAGCGTGGACGAGTGTTCAAAGAATTGGTGCGAGGCCTGGAGCGCAAAGCTTCGCAAACGTTTTCGGGGAAGGGGTAAGCAGCGTGGCAAGACGTTCGGAAACCGACCGGTGGCTGTTTGCGGTGACATTGATCCTGTGCCTGATGGGCGCGGTGATGATTTTCAGCGCGTCGGCGGTCACGGCGCAACAGCAGTACGGGCACTCGTACATTTTCGTGTTGCGGCAAGTGGTGTGGCTGCTGGCGGGGCTGTGCGGCATGTTCGCGCTGATGAAGCTGGATTATCACCGGTTGAAAGAACCGGCGGTGGTGTACACGTCGGTGTGCCTGGTTCTGGTGATGCTGGTGGGAACATTTTTTCTGGACAAGTCGCACGCAACGCATCGTTGGATCAAGGTGGGGCCGATAGGAATTCAGCCATCGGAGTTGGCGAAGCTGGCAGTGATTTTGTATCTGGCATGGTTTCTGGATATGCGGCGGCGAAGCGCCACCAGCATGGAATTCAACAAGCAGGATTTGCTGCATACGATTTTGCCGTGCGTGGCGCCAGTGCTGGCCTGCGTGGCTTTGATTGTGGCGCAACCGGACCTGGGCACGTCGGTGGACATTGTATTGATCATGGCGGCGATTTTGTTCGTTGCCGGACTGTCCTGGAAATGGCTGGCAGTAGGAGCGACGGCGGCGATGCCGGCACTGTTTCTGCTGATTTCGCATGTGTCGTACCGGCAAGCGCGGGTGATGGCATTTCTGAATCCGGATTCAGATCCCAAGGGCGCAGGATTTCAGTTGTTGCAATCGCTAATCGCGGTGGGCTCCGGAGGATTTACCGGCGTTGGGCTGATGGAGAGCAAGCAGAAGTTGTTTTATCTGCCGGAAGCGCACACAGATTTTATTTACGCGGTGATTTGCGAAGAGTTGGGGTTCATCGGCGCGGTGGTGGTGATCACGTTGTTTGCGGTGTACGCGTGGAGGGGATTGCGGGCGGCGTTCAATGCGCCGGACGGATTTGGCAGGATGCTGGCGCTGGGAGTGACGGCGATGGTCTTGTTCCAGTCGCTGATTAATTTCGCGGTAGTGTTGGGAATGATGCCGACGAAAGGAATCCCGCTGCCGTTTGTGAGTTACGGCGGATCGAGTCTGCTGGTGATGCTGTTAGCTACAGGTGTGCTTCTGAACGTGTCGCAACAGTCGGGAAATCAGGCAGGCTTGCGGGCGTGAAACTGCTGATTGCAGGAGGCGGGACGGGAGGGCACGTTTTTCCGGCCATCGCCATTGCGCAGGAGTGGAAGTCGCGAGGAGCAGATCGAGAAGTGGTGCTGGTAGGAACACAACGCGGAATCGAAATGAAGCTGGTGCCACAAGCAGGGCTGCCATTGGAGACAATCCGCGTGGCGGGCCTGAAAGGCAAAGGCGGCACGACGCTGGTCAAGAATCTGGCGATGCTGGGATCAGGATTGTCGGACGCATACGGCGTGCTGCGGAAGCACAAACCGGCGGTGGCATTTGGAGTGGGTGGATATGCGGCGGGACCGATGTTGCTGGCTACGTGGTTGCATGGAATTCCCAATGTGATCTTCGAACCAAACGCGGAGCCAGGATTTACGAATAAGGTGTTGGCCCGATTCGCGAAACGAATCGCGACGGGATACGAAGTTTCGGCGCGAGCGTGGGGAGAAAAAGCAAAGGTGACCGGATGCCCGGTGCGCAGTGACTTTTTTCGGATTCCGGCGCGAACTCCGAAAGCACCGTTGCGGATGCTGGTGACCGGGGGAAGCCAGGGAGCGCTGCCGATTAACCGGACATTCGTGGATGCGATGGATTTATTGGCGGCTCGCAAGCAGGAATTGCAGATTGTGCATCAGACCGGGGAACGCGATTATAATGCAGTCAGGACAGCGTACGCGCGGCGTGAGATTCCCGCAGAGGTTGTGCCTTTTCTGACGAATATGGCGGAGCGGTTTGCGTGGGCGGATTTTATTGTGTGCCGGGCCGGGGCAATTACTGCGGCAGAAGTGGCCGCAGCGGGACGAGCGGCAATTTTTATTCCGTTTGGGCGTGCGACAGACAGTCACCAGTTGCGAAATGCGCAGGAAATGGCGAACGCCGGCGCGGGACAAGTGATCCCGGAATCGGAACTCACGGCAGAACGTTTGAGCAAAGAAATTTTCTCCCTCCTCGACCAGCCGCAGGAGATTGAAAAGTTGTCAACGACAGCGCGCAAGCTAGCCCGCCCAGAGGCAGCACGCGACATCGTGAATTTGATTGAAGAGGCCGCGCGGCGAGCGAGCCAGAAAGAATCTTCACGGACATGATGGTATCGTTTCGCAATTTTCAGTGCATTCATATGGTGGGCATCGGCGGGATTGGAATGAGCGGCATCGCCGAAGTGCTGCTGACGCTGGGGTATTCGGTGTCCGGCAGCGATACGAAGCCTTCGACGATCACGGAGCGGCTGCAAGATTTGGGCGCGACGATTTATGAGGGGCACAAAGCGGAAAATGTAGGCAGCGCACATGTGGTGGTCACGTCGTCCGCGGTGAAAGCCGATAATCCCGAAGTTGTGGAAGCGCACAAACGGAAGATCCCGGTGATTCCGCGAGCAGAGATGCTTGCGGAACTGATGCGTCTGAAATACGGGATCGCGGTGGGAGGCGCGCACGGAAAGACGACGACGACATCGATCGTAGCGTCAATTCTGGCAGCAGCGCACCTGGACCCCACGTTTGTAGTGGGGGGGAAAGTGAATCAGGCCGGAACGACGGCGCGAGTGGGCCGCGGCGATTATTTTGTGGTGGAGGCCGACGAGAGCGACCGAAGTTTCCTGATGTTCGCGCCGGTGGTGGCGGTGGTGACGACGATCGACCGGGAACATCTGGATCAATATTCGTCGCTCGAAGACATTCAGGACGCGTTCTTGCAATTCGTGAACCGGGTACCGTTTTACGGTGCGGCGATTCTGTGTCTGGACGAGCCCAACGTGCAGGCCATCATTCCGAATGTGAAACGGCCGATCATCACGTACGGGACGTCGACGCAGGCGGACCTGGTAATCAGTGATGTGGAATTGAAGGGGCTGGGTAGCGAGTTCCGGCTGACGTACAAGGGCGAGGACCTGGGGAAATTTGAGTTGCCACACCCGCCGGGAATTCACAATGTAAGGAACGCCGCGGCGGCCGCAGCGGTGGCGTTGTACCTGAATGTAGCTTCGGATTTGATTCGCGAGGGACTGGCGAAATTTGCGGGGGTCGGCAGGCGCTTCGACGTTAAGGGAGTGGTGAACGACATTGTGGTGGTGGACGACTATGGCCATCATCCAGCGGAAATACGCGCGACGCTTGAGGCGGCGCGGGGATGCAAGTTTAGCCGACTGCTGGTGCTCTTCCAGCCGCATCGCTATTCGCGTACGCAACATCTTTGGGACGATTTCTGCAAAGCGTTCAATCAGGCCGATGTTCTGGCGTTGCTGGACATTTATGGAGCCAGCGAAGCGCCG
>DASXBH010000351.1:0-4241 GCA_036491775.1 Candidatus Acidiferrum sp. | reverse complement strand
GTTCCACGTGTCACCGGATTTATCGCGCGTGTAATGGGCCGCTTCAAAGCGATGCCCTGCGGCGAGGAGCGCTACGAAGCCGTCGTTGGTGGTGTGCAGATCGTTGCCGAAGCCATTCTCCCAGTCCAGTGGCACCTGCTGCGCCTTGCCGCTTGCAACATCGTAGAAGTAGAGTTGCTCGATGCTGGCGGTGAGGAACTTGGGGTCGTTGGAGAAGGGAACGGCCGCGTAGAAACCGGAATTGTCTGGAGCCCACGAGAGCAAGCCCGGGCGCATACGGCCCTCGGTGAAGATGTTTTTTTCGGTGCCATCGGAAAGATTGTGGAGGACGGTGACAGGCGGAACTTTCTGGTCAAAAACGTAGTGCAGGCTCTTGGCGTGGACAGCCACCGCATACTTACCATCTTTCGATACGGCCCAGCGCTGAATCCAATCGGTGTTGTTGGTAAGCCGGGTGATTTTCTTGTCTTTCACGCCAATCGAAAAGAGCCGCACGGGAGGTTCGTGTTCGGA
Organism: Candidatus Acidiferrum sp.; assembly: GCA_036491775.1. Taxonomy (GTDB): domain Bacteria; phylum Acidobacteriota; class Terriglobia; order Acidiferrales; family UBA7541; genus Acidiferrum. Next base: position 3,728 of record DASXBH010000351.1, on the reverse strand, counting down.
GTCGTCGACGACTTCCGAATCATCTTTCTTCTTTTTCTGAGCCACCTCGAACGCAGTGGGATCTTCTTGAGCGCTGAAGATCAGCGTGTCTTGGTTCAGCCAATCCACTTGATGCGGGGCCCGCGCCAGTTCGGTGAGGAAGTAGGGCTCGCCGCCGTGCGAGTTGATTAGCCAGATTTGCATCGGAGCAGTATCGGGCTTGGCCTGCGGCCGAGGACGAGAGCTAAGGAAGACGATCCACTCACCGTCTGGTGACCAGTGTGGCTGGGAAACATTGTCGGTGCCGCGGGTAAGCTGAATTTCGCGTTCTTCGGTCATGCTGGAGAGATACAGATTAGAGATACGCGAGTCTTTCTCTTTGTCGCCCTCGGACTTGATCCAGGCCACCCAGCGCGCGTCCGGAGATAACGTAAAATCCGGAATCGTCTCCGCGTAGATAACGTCTTCGGGCTTCCAAGGCTCAGTTTTTGCAGGCGCCTTCGTTTGCGCCAGAACTACGGACAAAGGAATCGTGAAGGCCGCTATCAGCAAAGCGATAAGCAGACTGTTCTTTGGCAAGGGTTCACCCATTCGAGAATTTTGTGGAGCGTAGAAGCATTTCATGAAGTGCGGAGAAAAGAATAGTGCAATTGACGGGGAATGTGAATGGTGTAGTCTGAGTCTCGCAAAGAGGAAGAGACCAGGGGAACGGGAATGGCCCAGCCAGTGTTCACGCCGGAGACTTTTCAATTTTTTCGCCAGTTAAAACGAAATAATCACAAAGTGTGGATGGACGAGCACCGCGAACGTTATCAGGAGTGCATCGTTAAGCCATTCCGGAGGCTATTGGAAGAGGTGACGCCGGCGATTCTGGGAATCGACGAGCGCTTTGATATCAACGGAAAAACGGGAAAAAATTTCTCGCGCATCAATCGCGACATACGATTTGCCAAAGACAAAACCTTGTACAAGCCACAGATGTACCTCAAATTCCAGCACCCGTCGCTCGAGAAGCGCGAAAACGGCCAACTCTATGTATCGCTGGCGGTGGATTGCGTGACGGCAGGCTTCCGAATTTACTGTGGGGCGAAGCGCCGGGAATCGGTGCTGGCCATGATTGCGGTGCCTCGGGTGACGGAGAATCCGCAATGGGTCAGGGAACAGAAAAGGCGCCTGGGTCGCCGGTATGAGAGCTACTGGTACGAAACGCAAAAGGGCGATTGGACGAAGCGCCAAGGCTGGCCTACCGAGCCAGAGCACTGGAAGAAGATCCGCGCGTGGATCGTGCGCAAGAAAATGGTGCCCGAGTGCGCGACGAAACGCGTCTTCGTAAAGGATTTGGCTAAACTGTGGAAGGAATTGTACCCGCTGCTGGAATTTACAAGCATTCCGTAGATGGAAGTGCGTGGAAGGGAAGGTTTGTGAAGAAAACTGCCAAGGTTCTGCTGTGGATCGCGGTTACGGCTGTGGGCGCCGTGGCGCTGAGCACGGTGGCGTTGCATAGGGGCGAACCCATCAATGCAACGTGGTTCGTCCTAGCGGCCGCGTGTTTTTATGTGGTGGCGTATCGGGTGTATTCCGCGTTTATCGCCGCGAGACTCCTGGCGTTAGATGATACACGAGCTACTCCAGCCGAAAGGCGTGACGACGGGCGAGACTTTGTGCCGACCAATAAGTGGGTGTTGTTTGGACATCATTTTGCGGCCATCGCGGGTCCCGGTCCTTTAGTGGGGCCGACTCTGGCAGCGCAGTTTGGATATTTGCCAGGAACGCTTTGGCTGATTGTGGGAGCCGCCTTTGCAGGCTGCGTGCAGGACTTCGTGATTTTGTTCTGCTCGATTCGTCGTGACGGGAAAACGCTGGGCGAAATGGCGCGCGACGAAATCAGCAAGCGCGGCGGGATCATCGCGCAGCTTGCAGTGCTGGCCATCATGATCATTCTGCTGGGAGTGGTGGCGCTGGTGATTGTGAACGCGCTGAAGAGTTCGCCTTGGGCGACGTTTACGCTGGCGGCGACCGTTCCGATTGCGCTCCTGCTCGGCGCGTATTTGCGATTCTTTCGGCCAGGCCGGGTGCTAGAAGCCTCGGTGATCGGCGTAACGTTGGTGATGTTCGCTGTGGTGGCCGGGCAATGGGTGGCCGATTCGCCATCGTGGGCGCGGGTGTTCACGTTAAGCGGTGTCACGCTGGCATTTTGTTTGATTGCGTATGGATTTGCGGCTTCGGCGTTGCCGGTTTGGCTGCTGCTTGCACCGCGGGATTATTTGAGTGCCTTCATCAAGGCCGGTGCGATTTTTTCCCTGGCGGCCGGAATTCTGCTGGTGCGGCCACAAGTGCTGATGCCTCCTTTAACGCGATTTGTGGACGGAAGCGGTCCCGTGTTCGCTGGGAAAATCTTCCCGTTTTGTTTCATTACGATTGCATGTGGAGCAATCAGCGGATTCCATTCATTGATATCGAGCGGAACGACGCCAAAGATGATCCAACGTGAAGGGCATGCGCGTTTCATCGGGTACGGCGCGATGCTGCTGGAGTCTTTTGTGGGCGTGATGGCCATGGTGGCGGCATGCGCCATGAGCCCGGGCGTCTATTTTGCGATTAACAGCCCTTCCTCGATTGTGGGCGCCTCGCCTGAAGCCGCGGCTCAGACCATTTCGAGTTGGGGCTACCCGCTGACGGCGACAACGATGACCAGCTTGGCTCACTCGGTCGGCGAACAAACTCTATTGAATCGCGCTGGGGGAGCGCCGTCACTAGCGGTAGGAATGGCGCAAATTTTTTCGAACACGCTGGGTGGAGAACGCCTGCTGAGCATCTGGTATCACTTCGCGATCATGTTCGAGGCACTGTTCATTTTGACGGTGCTGGATGCCGGTACACGCGTGGGAAGATTCATGGTGCAAGAACTTGGCGGGCGGGTATGGAAGCCGCTGGGGCGAATGAACTGGATGCCGGCAATCTTGCTGTCGAGTGCGCTGATCGTAGGCGCGTGGGGATATTTTCTATACCAGGGCGTTATAGACCCGCTGGGGGGAATCAATTCGCTGTGGCCGCTATTCGGAATTTCGAACCAATTGCTGGCAGCAGTCGCCTTGGCGGTGGCAACGACCGTGCTGCTGAAGATGGGCCGAGTGAAATGGATCTGGGTGACGCTGGTGCCGATGATCTGGCTGGTGATCATCACCATGACCGGGAGCTACCAGAAAATTTTCAGCGGGAATCCGCGTATCGGATTCTTGTCGTATGCCAACGCGCTTGCCGCACAAATCGCTACGGGGAAAATTCCGGCGGCAAAAATTGTGGAGACGCAACGGGTGATTTTTAATCAACGGCTGGATGCAGGTGTGACGGCGGTGCTGGCGGTGATGATTCTAGTGCTAATTGTGGAAGCGGCGGCGCAATGGTACCGAATTCTCACAGCGACCAGGGAACAGGCGCTGCACGAAACTCCGTATGTGGCCACGCAATGGGCGGAGGCGGACTGATGTGGCAACTTTGGATGAACCTGCTGCTCGCAGCGCGCACCGGGTGGGAAGGCTTGCGTCAATGGAGCGGCGATGCGGCGTACGAGACGTACGTGCGTTGCGCCATGCGGAATGGCGATGCGGGTTTACTTACCCGCGAGCAATTCTACGTCGAGCAACTGAACCGCAAATACTCGCGTCCGAATCGCTGCTGCTAAAACTTCGCCTCTTGCTGCGGGATTTCGACTACAATGCAGGTAGTCTTTGTGGGCATGGTGACGTCAT
>DASXBH010000350.1:0-4230 GCA_036491775.1 Candidatus Acidiferrum sp. | reverse complement strand
TTGTAAAGCTGGCGAATGTTTCGCGGGCAATTATTGAACGGATGCGGCGCGATGGGTTGTTGGATGGATGGGAAGAACCGGTCGATCCTGCGGAAGATCCATTTGATTCCGGCTATTCGCCGCCGGCGCATTCGCTGAACGCCGAGCAGGAGCGAGCATTCAACTCGATTCGCGCGCGTTTTGAGCTTGGCGAATTTGGGGTGCAGTTGCTCCACGGAGTGACTGGCAGCGGCAAGACCGAAGTGTACTTGCGATGTGTGCAAGATACATTGGCACGCGGGAAAACCGCGATTGTGCTGGTGCCGGAAATTGCGCTGACGCTGTGGGTGGGACGGCAATGCCGCGCATGGTTTGGTGCACGCTTCGAGGGCGTTGCGGTACTGCATTCGGCGCTGAGCGATGTGGAGCGTGCGCGCGAGTGGTGGCGAGTGCGCAACGGGCAGGCGCGCGTAGTGGTGGGGACACGCTCGGCGGTTTTTGCGCCGCTGGAAAATGTAGGGCTCATCATTGTCGATGAGGAGCAGGAAAGCAGCTACAAGCAGGAAGAAACGCCGCGCTATCACGGCCGCGATGTGGCCGTGGTGCGCGCCAAGTTCGAAAATGCAGTGGCGCTGCTGGGCTCGGCCACGCCTTCGCTCGAGACGTATCACAATGCGGTGAATGGCAGGTACGAACTGTTGACCATGGCGGGCCGCGTGGAGAACCGCTCGATGGCCGCGGTGGAAGTGGTGGATCTGCGGGTGGACTTTCAGCAAACGCATCAGACCAGCCCGATTTCGCGGTCGTTGCACGATGGGATTGGAGAGTGTTTGACGTTTCAAACCCAGGCTCTGGTGCTGATTAACCGGCGCGGCTATTCGTGGTCGGTACTGTGCCGCAGTTGTGGCGCATCGGTGCAATGCGCGAACTGCAGCATTTCCATGACGCATCACAAGAGCCGCAACCGGCTGGAATGCCACTACTGTGGATCGGTGCAATCCATTCCCGCGGTTTGTCCGAAGTGTGAATCGAAGTATGTCTATTTCTTTGGCGAAGGCTCGGAGCATCTCGAGGAACGCTTGCGCAAAGAATTTCCGGGCGCGCGAATTGCGCGTTTGGATCGCGATACCGCGCGCACGAAGCGGCAATATCAGGAAACGCTGGGGGCTTTCGCCGGTGGCGCGCTGGATGTTCTGGTTGGGACGCAAATGCTGGCGAAGGGACACGATTTTCAGCGGGTCACGCTGGTGGGCGTGATTTCAGCCGACTCATCGTTAAGCTTGCCGGATTTTCGCGCGGCGGAGCGAACGTTTCAGTTGTTAACGCAAGTGGCAGGGCGCGCAGGGCGTGGCGATTTGCCCGGGCGCGTGTTGATCCAAACATTTTATCCGGAGCATTACGCGATTCAGGATGCGGTGCGACAAGACTATCTGGCCTTCTACGAACGCGAAGTACATTTCCGGCGGATGATGGCGTACCCACCGTTCACTTCGCTGGCCAATGTAATTGTGAGAAACGCGAATCTGGAGAATGCGATTCGGTGGTCGCGGAGGCTTTCTGAATATTTCTCGCCCCACGATGGGAAAGGCCTGCGCATTCTTGGCCCGGCGTCAGCGCCGCTGGCCCGCCTGAAGAAGGAGCATCGTTATCAATTTTTGTTGAAATCGCCGAAACGTTCGGTGTTGACCAAGATTTTGGCGGGAGCGATGGCGTTCTGCGCGGCCAACGAAATTCCAGAAACAGCGATCCTGGTTGATATGGATCCGTTGTCGCTTCTATAGGCTCGGCGGGGCGGCACTATTGCGGCGTTGCCAAAAGAAATAGCCAGGTAGTCCTAACAACATCAACCCGATCGCGACCAGTAAGTAGGTAAATTCGTGCGGGTCGCGAACGGCTGCGTAAATGGCATTGCCGACGATGGCCAGGGCGGCGAGTACGAAAAGCAATGGAGTTACCGGATAGCCGGGAACATAGTACGGCAAAGACTTGCCGCGATTCTGCCGGCGTATAGGAAAGATGCTGGCAGCGCCCAGTCCATAAAAAATCCAGCCGATAAAAATTGCGCCGCTCGCCAGTTTTGCAAATTCTCCCGCGAGCGCGAGGACACAAGACCAGGCGCCGAGGGCAATCACGGCAAATGCTGGGGTTCCAAAACGCGGATGTACTTCGGCCAGCTTCTTAAAAAACAAGTTGTCGTTGGCCATGGCGAAAAAGACGCGCGGCGCGGTGAGCATCACACTGTTCGTGGCACTGAAGGTAGAAATCAAAATGGTAAGCGCGACAAATTTTCCAGCCCATGGGCCAAGCACGCGGCCGGCCGCAGTGGCGGCAATGGTATCACTGGCCGCGGCATCAGCGGGTCCGAGCGCGAGCAGGTAAGCGATTACCGCGAAAAGGTAAAGCACGGTCAGAAGGACGCTTCCGGTCAGGAATGCTCGGGGAAACGACTTTTGTGGGTTCGTCACTTCGCCGGCACTGTAGGTGCCGAATTGCCAGCCTTCGTAGGCCCACAAAACGGTGATCATAGCGAAACCAATTCCGGAAAGAAATGCGTAGCCCGTTTGCGTGGCGCCCCAAGCCGCGCGGATGTCGGTGAGATGATGTTCGCGTTGGAGTCCTAGAGTCATGAGCACGGTGCTGAGTATCACGACAATCCCGATTTTGATGAGGGTGGTGACGTTTTGCAGATCGGAACTTTTGCGCGTGCCCCAGACATTCACGGCGGTGACGACGGCGATCACCAGGACCACGACGATGGAAGCTCCAGCGGGCGAGAGCGGCACGATCTCTTGCAAATATTTGGTGAAGGCGTGGGCGAGGGCGGCGATGGTGGCGCTGGCAATGACCAGAAATAATCCCCAACCGTAGAGAAAAGCGGGCAAGCGGCCAAATCCATCGCGAATGTAACAATACAGGCCGCCAGCTTCCGGGTTCGCAGCAGCCAACTCCGCATACGTCAGTGCGCCCAGCAAAGAAAGAACTCCGCCTACCAGCCAGATCAGCAGGGCGTAGCCCACCGAGCCACCAACTTGGCGCTGAATCAATCCTGGAGTGAGAAAAATGCCAGAGCCGATAACCGAGCCGATGAAGAGGAAGAGCAGATCGCGTTCACGCAGAGTGCGCGCCAGTTGATGTTTACCCGAGTTATCCATGCACTCCTTGGTGCTACGTCACTAGGTGCGCGTTCAGAGCGGATCCGGCATAAAGCACAAAAGAAAAATGATCAGGCAGACCGCGACTCCGAAGCGGCGTTGAGGATCGAGAGGAGTGGGATCGTAAATCGGAGCGGCCCGGAAGAAACGAAGACCGAACAGAATTGCGGCCCACAAAAGCCAGCCTTGCCAACGAAAAAATCCTAAACCCAGCAGGACGAGAGGGATCAGCAACGAAATCCATTTATGCGCACGGGGGCTGACGGAACGAACAATGTGCCCGCCATCCAACTGACCTACGGGCAAAAGATTCAGCGCGGTCGCGAACAATCCAACCCATGCGGCGCGGCCTACTGGATGCAGCAAGAGATCGGTGACGTCCGCATTGGGCTGAACTACGGCCGCCACCGCGCGCAAAAGCATCGGCACACCAAAAATCAAGTCCGCATTGCCATCGGTGCCGAGCGACGGAATGACGCGAGCATGCAGAACGCCATAGACGAGCGCAGGTAAGGCGACGAGAAAACCGGCGACTGGTCCGGAGGCTCCCACATCGAACAAGGCACGCGCCGAACGAATCGGCGAGCGGATCAGGATGAATGCACCGAATGTGCCGATCAGTGTGGGTGCAGGAATGAAAAATGGATAGGTGACGCGGATGTGGTGATAGCGGCAAGCATAGAAGTGTCCGAGCTCGTGAGCTAGTAAAATTCCCAGCAACGTGACGGCAAAAGGAAGCCCGCTGAGCAGCGCGGCTGGATTGCGATACAGCAGGCGAAAAGTTTTTAGCAGCACTTCCAGCGATACGGCTTGATCGTGCGCATAGGCCGCAGCAAAGTGCGCGCCCGCGACCAAAGCGGTGATAAAAGTGAGAGCGAAAAGAACGGTTGCCAGCGCGAAAGAGCGCCGAGAAGGACGCGGCTGCTGCACATCGAGATAATAAGAACGGTACGGCGAGGCGTTCCAGGAAAAGGAGTCCAGAAAAGCGGGAGTGCGCTGCTCGGTCTCTGGTGAATTCACAAGGCCTTACTTCGGGGCCGCCGGGGTATTGTCTTCGAGGCCTTGCAATTCTTTGCCCGGCTTGAAGCGCACCGCTTTG
>DASXBH010000349.1:0-6191 GCA_036491775.1 Candidatus Acidiferrum sp. | reverse complement strand
AGAGGATCAGCCTTGGACGCCCGGTTCTCCCGGGCTGGCTGTTTTTCCAACGCTATTCGGTTTCGACGCTGGTTTCGGCAGGCTCTGCGGCCACGTGCTCGCCAGCTAACGTAAACTGCCGTCGGAAGTCGCACCATAGTGTCGCCGCCCGCTCTAGGGCGTAATTGTCAAAAGTGACACATCTCTTACCGTCCGTTTTTCTGGGTGAGATAAAAAGTTCGGATACACACCGGGCACGCTACCGGACAAAGCTTGGGTAGTTCTTTGTCCCTGTAGCGCAGTTACTCATGGCGTGCACCTCAGCGAATCCCATAGGTGGAACGAGCAGGCACACCCACACCCTTGTGCCATTTTCCTTCCGTTATCTAGGAGTTCCTGCGATTCGAGTTGCTAGCCCCGCTTCCAGTTTGCCCTGAGCCACGAAGGGCCGGCACGGCGCGCACTAGCCCTTGAGTCCTTAGTCGCCCCTATAGTGCGAAGAATCCCTTTGGCCTTTCTGCCCTCTGCGTTTCTTCCTCTTCTAATCTCTGCGTTAAATTCTTCCCTTAACTCCTCATCTCTTTACTCCAAAAGCGAAACCGCGCCCGTCCCCACGTCATAATACGCCGCCACCACTTTCAGCTTGCCTTCCTTAGCCATTCCGCCGATCAGTGTCGAACCTTGCCGCAACTGAGCCGCCTGTATCTTCGCGTTTGCCTTCGTCGCCGTCTCTAGACTCCCTCCTGCCTCATCCACCGCCCGCCGGATATGTGGAAACAGCGCGCTAATCTGTCCCGGCACTTCCTTGCCTTGCATCGTAGCCTTCACCGCCCCGCACCCGCTGTGCCCAATCACCAGTATCACCTTCGTCCCCAACACTCCCGCGCCATACTCCAGGCTCGCAATAATCTCCGAAGTCGCAATGTTCCCCGCGATCCGCGTCACAAACACGTGCCCAATGCTTTGATCGAAAATCAGCTCAATTGGCACCCGCGAATCCGCACACGACAACACCGCCGCAAACGGCTCCTGCTTATCGACCGTCTTCTGCTTCAAGATGTCCAGGTCGTGACTGCACGCCGTCAGTTTCCCCCCTCTGAATCGCTCATTCCCATCCATCAACTCCTTCAATGCCGCATCGGCGCTCAAGCTCGATTGCGCCAACACCCGTCGTGGCGCTATCAACTCCACTCCCGCAGCCAATCCCGCCGTACCACCCACCGCCATCTGGATAAATTTTCTTCGCGATGATTCCATTGCCGTCGCGTTTCCACTACTTTCCGCTACCGTTTCACGATCTGACGTCATCTGTTTTTGCTTGCGGTTATCGTCACTCGCAGAACGCTTCAAGCTCATAATTCAACCTCCTCAGTCTCAGTCACACCTGTTTCCAGTCCGCAATACGCCCGGCATCATACCTCTTAATCCCGCCGCCATCATGAATAGCAAGCCGAACTCTAGCTCCCGTTCATCAGCTTCGAACACGACTTCGTCCCCATCCGCCACCGCCGCTATTAAAACCTCCCCCATTACAGTTACTTCGACGGCCGCACATTCACCACCTTGATATACTGGTTCCCATAACTCTCGATCACGTACTGCCCTTGTTTCTTATCAAACTTGATCTTCGCCGCCGCCATGATTTGTCCGGTTCCCGGTTCGCTGCCGCTCAGCTTCACCTGCAAATACCCAAACGGATAGTCCGTAGTCCGTCCGCCGTTGTACAACTCCAAAAACGGCATCGTGCGCGCCGTCACAATCGTAATAATCGTGTCCCCACCCTGCTGCCGCTTCCGCGCCACCGCGATCTGATTCCCCGTCGACCCCACCACGTTTACTCGCCCCTTATCTTCCTTTTCCAACGCTCGACGCAGCGCATCCGTCCCTTTTTCCTTCAACAGTTGCGCGAAACTCTGCAGTTCGTCATCCGTGGTGTATTGCGTAACGCGAAAATCGAATTGCGCCGTTTTCCCTCCCACACTTCCACCGGTGCCCCGCGCTACCGCGCTATAGGCCTCAGTAGCCGCTTTGTCCTGCGCGAATGTCGCGAACGATATGCTCCTCAGTAGAAATGTCACCACCAATAACCCCATCGCCACACGTCGTCCGCTCATCGTTTTCTCCCCTCGATTTGTCCGAACTTCCTGCCGCTTGTCGGTCACATCCACTCCCCGCACGTTCTATCGTTTCTCCACCGAAAAATACAGATACATCGCCAACCCAACCGAATTCACCTGCTCGTTTTTGTGCTTTCCCGTGTTGTTGTCATGCTCATAGTAAGTATTGAATTCTACGTGCTTGCCCACCGGAAACAGGCAACCTCCATAGAGAGACGTCGTGCTCCACTTGCTGTACTGGCTCTCGTAATACGGTTCCGCCGCCACATAGGGAATCAGGTGATAGCCGTGAATCGCAAACGTCCGCTCCACCGTCAGTTTGTTCCGGTACCGCCACGTGAACTCGCCATTTTTCCAGTCCAGATCAAATCGGTTGCGATCCGTTATCAGAAATCCCGCCCATACCGGGAAGTGCGAAGTCCCCGCCAGCACCATGCGATTTTCCGGTGCTGCTCCCGGCGCCGTGATGTACCGGTATCCTGTCTCCAACACCAACGCGCGCGCCTTGGCGTCGTCCAGATCAAACAGCGTCACCTCTTTCAGCTTGATCAACGGCTTTAAGTAAAACTGAACACTCGGCCCAATCGTGAACTGCGTCGGGTCCCCTCCATCCCGATCATCCTTAGCCTCCAGATAAGTCCTCACCGAGTGATTCAATTTCAAGTGCGCATCTACTTCCGGCAAGAATTGCACTCCATCCTGCCCACACGCCCGCGTCCCCAGCAATCCCGCCAGCACCAAAGCCCCAATTAACAGCGCAAATCTTCCAACAACCCCGCCAAGCTTGTTCATATTTTCGTAGGCGCATTTAGAGAATTCCGAGTGGCAAAACTCGCCCAATTCCGCCACGGAACGCGCACAAAGCCCTGCCGCCTTAGAGGTTGGGTCCAACCGCAACGAAAGGGAATTGTCAGAACTAACAGGCACCTAAATCGAAACGCAGGCCCCGGCGATCAGCCCAAGACCCCATCGATCCGCCGCACCGCCACGTCATCCCGAACGGAGTGCGGGATCCCTCTTCGGGTGCCTCACGCGAACGTACCATCTCCCGCGCAAAAAAAATCGCTCCCCGATTTCCAGGGAGCGATCTCTTCGACCAGATTCTCAGCTTTACTCCGAAAGATAATGCGCCGTCTTCTTCCCGCCTTCTTCTGTGTAATACACCGTCACCTTCGCGCCCTTTGCCACGCCTTTTCCGGTTGCTCTTCCGGCATCCTCAACTGCCTTGTCAGACATTTCAAACGTCTTCTCGGTTCCGTCCGCGGTCTTGATCGTTACCGTCTTCGCGTCTTTATCAAACTTCTCCACCGTCCCTTTCGTCGCTTTGTACCCGTCCTTACTTACTTTCGCAACATCCTCAGCCGTCACGTCCGCGCCTTTTCCCGTCGTCCGTGCCACCACTTCCGATCCTTCTTTCAATCCGTCAAATCCATCTTTCGTTCCCTTAACGCTTGCATCGCTCGCAACTTTCACCGTGTGTTCCGTACCATCGGCCGTCTTGATCACCACTGTCTTCGTCGTCTTGTCTACTTTCTTTACCGTTCCATGCAGAAAGCTCACCACGTCCTGCGCCATGCAAACCCCTGCCGCCAAAACCATACATGCTGCCAACCGTCCTAGCCTTCCCATAATCCCTCCTGAATTGTTTTAGACATCTCGAACAAATGGGGCAGCCCTTTCCGAGCCGCCCCATTTTCCCACGTTTCTTCGTCTTAGTTACTCGGCCCCTTAGCCGCCGCTTCCGCTTCGGCCATGCGTTTCCCCATTTCCGCCTTAATCGCGTCAAGGTTGAAGCTCGCCCCGCGTTGCATTGGTGGGTAATCCAGGAATGTCTGAATCGCCTTGGCCATCACCTGTTGCACGAACACGAACCGCCAGAACTCATACTTGAACCAATCGAAATATTGCTGCGCTCCATCTTTCGTTCCATTGTTCGGCCAGCCTGCGCGCTCAAATGGATCCAGTCGCAAGTTGGTAATGTATGGTACATCCGGATGCGTCTTCTCTCCCAGCCAACCCGCCGGCTGATCGATGAAGCGGAACTTATAGTCGTCAATTCGCACTGCTCCTACCGTGCTTTCGCCCAGATAGAAGATCTCATGACGCACCGACGGCCCTTTTCCCGTTATCGCCGCCAACTGGTTATATCCATCCAGATGGTTCTTGTACGTCCGGTCGCCGATCGTTTTGCCCTTCAGCAATTCTTCCGTGATGTTGGGATTTCCAGCCGCTGCCACAAAGGTCGGTAGCCAATCCAATCCCGAAAAAATTCCATTCTGCACCGAGTCCGCTGGCACATGACCGGGCCAACGAAGAATCGCTGGAACCCGGAACCCGCCTTCGAGCACTGTTCCCTTGGATTGCGCGAACGGCGTCATTCCGCCATCTGGCCAGGTGAATAGTTCCGTGCCGTTGTCGGTGGTGAACAACACGATCGTGTTCTCGTCCTCGCCAATCGCCTTCAGCTTAGCCATCACGATTCCGATGTCATCATCAAACTGTGCCATTCCCGCTTCTTCTTCCGACCACCCATTCTCCGCCGTGCGCATCGCCTCATACTTTTCCGAAAGGTGCGTCACGATGTGCATCCTCGTCGGGTTCAGCCACACGAAAAATGGCTTGTTCTCGCTCTTCGCCTTGTCGATGAACTTGATCGTCAAGTCGCGAATTTCGTCGTCCACTGTCTCCATCCGCTTCGGATACAGTGGCCCGGCATCCTCAATTCTCTGTTTTCCAACTTCGCCCCAACGCGGCATGTCCGTCGTATCCGCCTTGTCAGTAGCCCAGCAATGCACCATGTTTCGTGGGCCCACCACATTCAACAGGTTCTGCGGATAATTCGGATGCGCTGGATCTTCCATCGCGTCCAGGTGATACAAATATCCGAAAAATTCATCGAAGCCATGCACGCACGGCAAAAACTCGTTGCGGTCGCCCAAATGATTCTTGCCGAATTGCCCGGTTGCATATCCCATTGATTTCAAGATCGTCGCCGTCGTCACCGCTTCCGCGGGTATTCCCACCTTCGCGCCTGCTTGCCCTACCGTCGTCATCCCGGTACGAATCGGCAATTCGCCCGTGATGAAGTTTGCCCGGCCCGCCGTGCAGCTTGCTTCGGCGTAATAATCCGTGAACAACATTCCTTCTTTAGCCAGTTTGTCCAGATTTGGCGTCTTTCCCGCCATCATTCCGCGGTGATACGCGCCAATGTTCCACATCCCGATGTCGTCGCCCATTATGACCACGATATTCGGTTTCTTATCCTCTGCTTTTGCCGACGGCGTCTGCGCCACTCCAAATAACATGGCCACCGTTGCCAGCCCTAAACTCATTTTCCCAGGCCACTTCATAGCTACCTCCAATTTCGTCTTTATCTTTTGGGGAACTGCAGTTGCCTGCAGAAGTGGAATTCAGTTGAAGTGCGAACCAATTTCACTCGCCGCGCATTGTCGCTACACGCGCCAAAGATGGGTATTGTCAAAACTACCACTCCGCCGTCACCAAATTTCACCCGAATCTCATCGCAACGCTTTCAGCAAATCTTCCAACACCACAGAAATTGGTACCACCGCCAGCACCACCGGCAACGCCGGTATCGCCACTGCCGCCGCCAGCGTATACAGCGTTCCGATGTCCATCGGGAACGGCTTCAATGCTTCGAGTTTCTCGTAAATGCGACTATAGTCCGCTAGCGTGCTGCTCTCTGGTGCCTGCAAGAATTCAGACTCATGCCCCGCTCGCGCGACGATCCATTTTTCGTGGTACTCCAGGCTGTGCAGCTGCCCCAGAATTCCATATTCCAGAATCCCTTTGCGCCTCAGTGCCGCGAGCCTCGGCATAAAGAACACCAGCGGTCCCAGCGCTACCCCCGCCACGATCACTAGCAGCGCAATCGCAGGTAACTTAAAGCTCATCAAACCCGCCCCGTGATAAAGAATTTCTTGCCGCCACGTTGCCGCGATCACCGCTGTCGCGGCAAACGCGATTGGGGCAAACGCTGCCGCTGTCAGCCCCAAAAATCCCAATCCCCCATGCTCATCCGGATGTGTCGCAACCAATTTCAAGTTCCGTCGCGACAATCGGAACATGAAATAT
>DASXBH010000348.1:0-4220 GCA_036491775.1 Candidatus Acidiferrum sp. | reverse complement strand
GCCGAAGACATCTCGTAAGCTCCATCGTCGACTCGCGCTGCATCCTGCTTATTTTCTGGTCCTTAACCGAAGTTTCTTCTGGCCCTCCGGTACTCGTCGGCACTCACCGATTACTTCCCCTAAATCCCTTCTTCCCGCTAAAATAGCCTCGGTACCAGGTTGGCTCGAAGATTCATCGAAACTTCCAGACCACCGGTGCGTATCCACAGACGGAACCTTTCCTAAGGAGCTGCCGCCCTCATGGCGACAACACCCAGTGTGAAGCCAGACCTAGGCTCACTTCGCATCCACGACACCAAGCGCGGCAAGCCGCGCTCCAGCAGACGCTGGGTCTGGATCATCGTAGCCCTCGTCGCGCTGGCCTGCCTTTCCGTTGCCGCTTCGGCGTATCTCAATCGCAAGCCCGAAGTGGAAGTCGCCGTCGCCCGCAAGCCTGCAACCGGCCCGGCTGGAGTCTTGAACGCCAGCGGCTACATTACCCCGCGCCGCCGCGCCACCATCGCTGCCAAAATTACCGGCCGGGTCACCGGGGTATTTTTTGACGAGGGCACTCGCGTCAAGGAAGGTCAGCTCCTCGCCACCTTGGACGATTCCGATGCGCGCCGTGGTCTGGATTCCGCCAAAGCCGATCGTGACTCTACCCAGGCCGCCATCGCCGACTTAGAGGTTCAATTACGCAATGCGCAAATCGAACTGCGTCGTGCCCAGGAACTCCAGAAAGCCGGTGTTCAGACGCAGCAAGCTCTCGACGCAGCGCTCACGGCCGCGGACAGCCTGCGCGCCAAGATCGCCTTGGCCAAACAACAAGTCGTGGGCGCTGACGCACGCATTCGTGAACAGGAACAGAACGTCGCCAATTGCACCATTCGCGCACCGTTTGCGGGCATCGCCGTTTCCAAAGACGCGCAGGTCGGTGAAATGGTCTCGCCAGTTTCAGCCGGAGGTGGTTTCACGCGAACCGGTATCGCTACCCTGGTTGATCTGCATTCCAACGAGATTGAAGTGGATGTCAGCGAGGCCTACATCGCTAAGGTTCAGGCCAACCAGCCGGTCAAAGCCGTGCTCGACGCCTATCCCGATGTGGAATTCCCGGCGAAGGTTCGCACTGTGATTCCTACCGCCGACCGCCAGAAAGCCACTGTCAAAGTTCGCGCGTCGTTCACCGACGCCGGTCACGTAAAGCTTGCCGACCCCGCGGCGGATCCGCGCATTCTGCCGGACATGGGCGTGAAGGTCACTTTTCTTGAGGAAGATACTCCGGCGAAAACTAAGGAAGCGAAATCGCCGGCCGTTGCGCTGATCCCGCAAAATGCGGTACGCAGCGACGCCACCTCCAAATACGTTTTCGTGGTAAAAGGCGACACGCTGGAACGCCGCGCCGTTACCCTCGGGGCCACACGTGGCTCCGACGTGGAAATTGTCGCCGGCATTCCCGCCGATGTTTCCGTAGTCGTGAAGGGTCCCGAGTCTCTTCGCGACGGTCAGTCCGTCCAAGTTAAACAATAGGAGCACCCATGGTACGAGTCGATGGAATTGCAGACGAAAGAAGCCTGATCCAAGTACGCGACCTCGATAAAACCTACAAGCGCGGCGGCGAAGAAATTCACGTTCTTCAAGGCCTGAACTTAAATGTGGGCAAAGGCGAATTCGTGGCTTTCATGGGCCCCAGCGGCTCGGGCAAGACCACGCTGCTCAATTTGCTGGGCGGCCTCGACGTGCCCACCCGCGGCAGCATCACCGTGGACGGCGACGAAATCACCAATATGTCCGCGGGTAATCTCACTTCCTGGCGCGCGCGTCACGTCGGATTCATTTTTCAGATGTATAACCTGATCCCCGTACTCAACGCGTTTCAAAACGTCGAACTTCCGTTGCTGCTGACCAAACTTTCTAAGGCCGAGCGTCGTTCGCACGTCGAGACGGCGCTTTCCGTCGTCGGCCTGTCTGACCGCATGAAGCATTTCCCGCGCCAACTCTCTGGCGGTCAAGAACAGCGCGTCACCATTGCCCGCGCTATCGTGTCGGATCCCACGTTCCTCCTGTGCGACGAGCCCACTGGCGATCTGGACCGCAAAGCTGCCGACGATGTCATGGCTCTTATCGAAGAACTCGTGAACAAGTATCACAAGACCGTGCTGATGGTTACCCACGACGCCTTGGTCGCTGAGCGCGCTCACACTACGCTGCACCTCGACAAGGGCGTACTGGTGGAGGGCAAGCGTTCGCAAGTCACATCGATAGCCGGAGGTGTTGCATGAAATTTTCCCGCATCATCCTCGCCAACCTGTTTCGCACCAAGGTTCGCCTGCTGCTGACCATTGGCTCCTTCGCCGTAGCTTTGTTCCTCTTTGTGTTCCTCGCCGTGGTGCGTGACGCCTTCGGTCGTGGTGCCGATGTTGCCGGTGCCGATCGTCTGGTGGTTATCAATCGCACCTCCATCATTAACCTCATCCCGCTTTCCTATCGCGATAAGATCCTGCGCATTCCCGGCGTGAAGTACATCACTCACAACAATTGGTTTGGCGGCATCTATCAGGACGAGAAAAATTTCTTCCCGCAGTTCGTGATTGATCCCGATAATCAGCGCCAGGTCTTTCCTGAACTGATCGTTCCCGACGATCAATGGGCTGCCTTCATGAAAGATCGTCAAGGTGCCATCGCCGGCGCGGCCACTGCAGAGCGTTTCCACTGGAAGATTGGCGACCGCATCCCCATCAAAACCACTCTCTATGGAGGCGGTTCATGGGAATTTAATCTGGTCGGCATTTATCATGGCAAGCGCCCGCAAGACGACGAAACGCAGTTCTGGTTCCAGTGGGACTACTTCGAGGAAAAAATTCCTCAGGCCATAAAGGGGCAAATCGGCTGGTACGTTCTGCGCGTCGACAATCCCGACGATTCGCCGCGCATCGCCAAGGCCATCGACGACGAATTCGCCAATTCTCCGAACGAAACCAAAACTCAGACGGAATCGGCCTTCGCCGCCAATTGGGTCAAACAGTTCGGCAACATCCAATTCCTGATCGTGTCCATCGGTGCCGTCGTCTTCTTCACGCTGCTGCTCGTCACCGGCAACACCATGGCCATCTCAGTTCGCGAACGCACCTCGGAACTCGCCGTTTTCAAAGCGATTGGTTATTCCGATCGCGCTATTCTCTTTTTCGTTCTTGCCGAATCCCTGGTCATCGCTCTCTTTGGCGGAGTTCTCGGAATGCTCTCGGCGATCCTGCTGATTCCGGTTCTTGGCAAAGCCATGAGCGGTTTGTTACCAAGCATGGTTCTCTCGCCCGCCATGCTCATCTTCGGATTGATCACCGCGGTTCTGGTAGGACTTGCCAGCGGGCTTCTCCCCGGTCTGAACGCCATGCACATGCGTGTGGTCAGCGCGCTTAGGAGAGTTTGATCATGGTCGCTAAACTGTTCGGCGGTCTTCTTCTCACCATTGCCGCCATCGCTGCTCTCTGCCTGGTGATTGTGGTCGTCGGCGGAATTGTTGCCGGACTGCTCGCGCCGTTTCTGGGCAACGTTCCGATCTCCTACAACTTCCGCAGCATTCGCGAGCGCTGGACTTCCACCATCGTCGCCGTTCTGGGCATCGCCGGAACCGTCGGCGTATTCGTCGCCATGCTTTCGCTGGCTCGCGGCTTCCGTGCCACGCTGGTTGCCTCCGGTTCCCCTGGCAATGCCCTTGTGATGCGTGCGGGTTCCTCTTCGGAAATGATGGGTGGCATCACGCTCGATTCCATCAAAGTCGTACAAGACGCGCCGGGCGTAGCTCGTGACTCTTCAGGCGCGCCCTTGATCACTCAGGAAGTCGTAGGCGTAGCGCCGTTTCCGCTGATCAGCACCGGCACCGATGCCAATGTGCAAATTCGTGGCGTTTCTCCCAATGTTATGCAGATTCGGACCTTCGTGAAAATGGCCCAGGGGCAGATGTTTCAACCTGGCTTGAATCAACTGGTCGTCGGCAAGAACGCTACGAAAACGTACGCCGGTTTGAAGCTTGGTGACACTCCAGTATTTGGTGGCGGGCATTGGCAGATCGTGGGCATTTTTGACGCCGGTGGCTCCTCGTTTGATTCCGAAGTGTGGGCGGATGCGAAAATTCTTAATCAAGTTCTCCAGCGACCCGCCAATATTTTCCAGTCATCTACCGTCCATCTGACTTCGCCAGCCGCCTTCCAGGCGTTCAAGGATTCCGTCACGTCCGATCCCCGGCT
>DASXBH010000347.1:0-23914 GCA_036491775.1 Candidatus Acidiferrum sp. | reverse complement strand
GCCGCCACCAATCGTCACAATGATGTGTCGCGGTTTGCGGTCACTCAAAATTCGCAATAACGACTCGTCCTCAATCGTTTCACTGTACTTTGGCGCCAGATACACATCGTCTGGCAACACCTCGACGCCTTGTCCGCTCAGCCACGCCATGTTCTTAGCCGCGCTTTCTGCGCTCGCCATGATCCAGAAAGTTCCGCCAAGCTTTCGAACTTCCGGCTCCTTTAACAACTCCACCAGGTATTCCAGCCCGGACAATCGCCGTATGTTGTCCTTCATTACGAAATTCCACACCATCACCATCAGCGAACTATCCGTTATCGCTACGTCCGCGCCCAACAACGCGTCGCGGTACGCCATATCTTCTGGAAGATTCTTCAGGGCGGGCGCGGCGGGCACAACCAGCAATCCACCGTGCCGCACCAGTGCGATCGCTTCTTGCGCCCCACCCACAAAGAATCGAATTCCCAGAATCGTCCGAAAGTTCCCACGATGTGCCGATACCGTAGCCATGCTTATTTTCCTGCCAGTACCAGCATCTCGTTTTCAATCCACTCGTATGTCAATGCGATTCCGTCTTTCAGCCGGATCGACGGTTCCCAGCCCAGATATTCCTTGATTCGCGTATTGTCGCTGTTGCGTCCGTTCACGCCTTTCGGCGCGCCCAGATCGTAATTTCTCTTCAGCTTGACGCCCGCACACTCCTCCACGATGTCCACCAGTTGATTAATGGTTACCAGTTCGTTGCTGCCCAGATTGATGGGCTCGAGAATTTCGCTATCAAAGATCTTGTGTATGCCTTCCACGCAATCGTCGATGTACATGAAACTGCGCGTTTGACGGCCGTTTCCCCAAATCTCAATTTCATGTTTTCCGGTCAGCTTGGCTTGAATTACCTTCCGGCAGATTGCTGCGGGAGCCTTCTCGCGCCCGCCGCTCCACGTTCCCCACGGCCCATACACGTTGTGAAACCGTGCTACCCGGCACTCCAGTCCGAAGTCTTCCTTGAAATGGCTGCACATCCGTTCGCTGAATAGTTTCTCCCAGCCGTAGCCGTCCTCCGGCATTCCCGGGTACGCATCCTCTTCCTTCAACGCCACCACATCTGGCCTGGTTTGCTTATCAGCGTTGTAAACGCAAGCCGAAGATGAATAGAAGAATCGCTCCACGCCCTGATCTTTCGCCGCCATCAACATGTGCGTGTTGATCAGCACACTCAGCATGCACAGCGCTCGATTGTTCTCGATGAATCCCATCCCGCCCATGTCCGCTGCGAGTTGGTACACACTATCCATTCCCATAGTTGCCAGATAGCAACTGTTCTTGTCTTTCAAATCCAGCGACAGATTCTCGACGCCGGGAGTGATCTGGTTCCACTCTTCGATCGGTTTAATATCTACAGCACGTATCTGCGCCGCGCCGTTCTCCAGCAGACTTTTCACCAGGTGCCCCCCGATGAAACCTCCGCCACCACAAACAACTACTTTTCGGCCCTCGATCCTCATTGTGAAGACTCCTCCATGAATTAAATTGCGGGAAAAGGTCGTACTAGAAGAATTAAGAAAAGTTCTCCAGCCACACTGACGGAACATCTGGCCTAATTAAGAGTCGCTGCGAACAACAAGGAATTGCGTTGCCTTGCGGAGTTAGTCGTCGGATCCGGAATTGGTGACCAGGTTCTTTACGTCTGCGGCGCCTACGTTGCGGAATGACTCGCTCGCCGGTTCGAACTCGTTTGCTTTTTCCCGAGCAGTCAGTTCTTTCGTCTTCAGCACAATCATGTATTCATAAAAGGACTGCAACACTGCGTATCGAAAACCCACCGGGCCATCTAGAATCCCGCCCTTTAAAAAATACAATGTCAGAAATTTAATCGCCGGCCGGCCCGGCAACCGGTAAAACAATTCCTTCTGATGGAATCGTCGCTCGTTAAAATCTTTACCAACGAAGGCCTCAGTCAACTTGAACCCGTGATTCGCCGTTCGATTTCTCACGGTCTGCTTCGCTTCCAACGTGCTGTAGCTGTTATGCCGGTTCAACCAATCACTCATCCCTTTGCTGAAAGGGTAGTGATCCAGAAGGCCGCCCAATTCGCCTACCGGTCCATCTGGTATTGACACCGGATTTATCAGTCGTTCGTACCGAATCTTTTCCGGACGAAACAGCCGCAAATAATACGCACTCGTCTGCACATGTTTCAGCCAGCGTTTGCCCCAAAAATCCCGGCGCCGTATTCGAAACGCAACGAATTCCCCGGGCGCTTCCACAGCCTTCCGCATACTCGTGCGCAACTCACCCGTCACTCGTTCGTCTGCGTCCAGATGCAGCACCCACCGATGTTTAAACGGAATATTCGCGAGCGCCCAGTTCTTATGCTCCGCCTCATTTCCGCCAAAAAGCTCGCGCTCGGCTCCTCGCGGCGTCCGAACTACCACGTTCGCCCCGGCGGCCCGCGCAATCGCCACCGTAGCATCCGTGCTGCCTGAATCCAAAACATGAACGTCGTCCGACCAACGCACCGACTCCAGGCACCCAGGCAGGTTCCCTTCTTCGTTCTTTGTGAGGATGAGTACCGATATCATGATGAGCTCAAGGCTTCGGAGACTGTTGCTGCCGCAAAACTCTGCTTTTCACCTTGCGTGCCGGGACACCGGCATACACCGTCCACGGCTCCAGATCCTTCGTAGCGATTCCGCCCAATGCCAAAATCGCGCCCGTTCCCACCGATACTCCAGGCTGCACCGTAGCCCGCGCACAAACCCACGCGTACGCTCCGATGAAAATGGGAAACGCAATCAACGGGAATCCCGGATCCTCATAATCGTGCGTCGCACCGCATAGATACGCCTGCTGCGATACGATCGCGTGGCTGCCTAATTCAATTCTCACCGGATTGTAAATGACCGCCTCATCCGCAATCGTCGCCTGATCCCCGCATACCAGATTCCAGGGCGCCCAGATTCGTGCCTTCGGACAGATGTGCACGTTCGGCCCCAGCTTGGCACCAAAGCACCGCAGCAGAAAAGCTCGCCATGCATGCGCTGGCCGCGGCGACCTTCGAAATAAAATTACATACACGCATCCCCACAACGCCCGCAGCAGCCGGTTACTCAATGGAAACGCCGGAACCAGATATGGATCGACGCTTCCTTCCGGCACTCCAGGTATGTTCACTTGATTGTTGCCAATGACGATTGACATGGTTGATGTGTCCAGGCTCTCGAAAATCTCAATCCAAAACTTCCGCACCAGCTTCCAGACTGGTCGGCTCGCTCGATTGCCGCTTCGACAGCCAGTACTGCCGCCAGCGTTTATACAATCGATCCAGTCTCAATCCTTCTTGTGCTTGCCGTCCGGCTTCCCGTACTGCTTGCGTGATTCCGAAAAAAAGATTTAGTTCGATTCCTCGTAACGTCGGGGCATAGACGTGCACCGTGCCTTCTTCATTTTTCTCGCAGCCCAGCCGCCGGTTGTGGTCCTGGTCGCCTTCACCCAGGTTCACCCGCTGCGCTCCCGCCGGGGCAAGATTCTCAAATGCCATCGCGGTCAACACCGATCCCACGGAATGACGCGCAAAATCCGGATGATACCCGGTCCGCTGGCAATAAAACGTGCCCTGATGAAGCTGTCCCAGCAGATACGCACAAGGCCGTCCGCCGACATACAACACGAAAATTCGCAGCCACCCTTTTCTTGCAAACGCCCGATACGCTTCCAGGCTGGGCAAAATGTCTGTGAATCCCACGCCCAGAGAATGCTGCCACGCCGCGGCGCTCACCCTCTCCAAATCCGCCAGCCCGGCGTTGAGTTCACTCAAATCCGAGAAACTTTTGAACGCCACGCTGCCAGGAAATGCTTTTTGCAAATTCGACGTTTTGCGTCGCGCCTCACGGCGCATTTTGCCCGAGAACAACGTGAATCGCTTTCCCGCAGGTACTTCTTTCGACTCCGCTAACGTTACCGTCGAATACGAAAATGTGTGCGGGATGCGCACGCCGACCAGCAATCCCGGTATTTGCGACACTTCGCGAAAGAGTTGCCCGTCAAGTGCCAGCCGCCGAAAGCACAGAAGGTCCACTTCGTTTTTCAAAGTCTTCGCAATCTGATTGACCATCTGTTTCGTAACTTCCGGTGTCGCCGGGCCCAGTAATCCGTTCGGTACGATCTCCAGCACGCGAGCCCGCGGTCCCGGCACCTGCACCATCGATATCCGCGTCGAAGCTTTCCGGCTCCTTATATAGCCAAGCAGCATCGATGGCTGATTTTGTGCTCTAAAAATCGAGATCACATACGGCCGCAGAATGGTCCAATCGTTTGTCAAATTCTGCAGATAATAATCGATATCCGTATCCAGTCCGTTTGTGGCCGGCTCCCAATAAGGTCGTAGAGCCTTCACCGCCTCTCTATCCGTGGCTACCTGTACCGATGTTGTCGCCCATTCCGGGGACGCCTCCGCTGATGAAGAAGCCGAATTGTGAACCCGGGCCGGTGCCGCAAATGTCGTCTCCTCCGGAAAAATTAACCGTGTCAAATGCATGAGAAAAGCTTGGTCACCCCGTAACGCCGGAAAGTATCGCTTCCAGGTTTGCTGCTGCCTTCTTGATTTCAAATCGCTGTTCGAAACAGCTTCGTGCGCATCGACGCATCGCTCTCTTGTTTTCTTCCGACATCGCGAGATAAGAAAGCAGCATTCGACAGGTTCCATCCAGCGTGTCTTTTCCCACTATCCCGGCTCCATCCGCGTCCACTTCTCGCCAGATATTCACTTTGTCCGATATCAACGTCGGCAAGCCCACCGCCAGCGCTTCCGCCACCGCAATTCCAAAGTTCTCCTGATGCGAAGGCAACACGAACACATCCGCCGCTCGCAGCGCCCCCCATTTCATTTTCCCGCTCAGCATTCCTGTCCATGTGATTCGCGACGTTAAGCCCAATTGTGCCGCGCGGTGCCGCAAACTTTCCTGCCAGCCCGTTTGATCCGGTCCCGCCATTACCAGATGGCATTCTTCTTCCTGCTTCAGCACACTTGCGAACGCTTCGATCAACAGGTCGCATCCCTTCTTCGGATGAATTCGCCCCATGAACAAAACCAGTTTCTTGTTTCGTAGGCCAGGGTACTTGCCATAAAAGTCCTGCATCTCCGAAGCCGGATCGCCCTGCGGTGTTGCCGTCCCGTATCCAACTACCACCTCATTGCACTGGTATAGCCGAAAAGACTTCCGCGCTAGCAGCCGCTCTTCTTCACACGTAAACAACACCGCTTTCGCGTCGCGCACCACCCGGTATTCTGCCCACGGCCAATACAGCCACTTCTTCAAATGTTTCAGCGGATACTGATACCGGAACCATGGATCAAGCATTCCATGCGTGTAAACAACGTACGGCGTATCCGTCTTGTGCAACGCCAGCCATGTCCCAAAGCCGTGAAACTGCCACAGCCCATTCACCACCACGCAGGCATATTTCCGGTGGTTCGCTCGCAGCCACGGAATCAACTGCCTGCTATATCCGTACTTCGACACAGTTGGTCCCAATGGATGAACAGGCAGCGGAGTATCCTTGACGAACGGCGCCGCGGGTGAATCCAGCGAAAGAATCTCCACGCTGTGCCCCGCGCCCCTCAATGTCGTCCCGAGTTGCTTGATCCCTTCAATCGGGCCGCCATCGGCCGGATTCACAGATCGAATGATGTGCAGAATGTTCACGAAAGTGACTCGGTATGCATTGGTTTCGAAGTCCAGCAGTTTTCGCGTGGAAGCCACAAAGCTAAAATCAATTCAGCCACGAACCCGCAGCGCGACCCGCGCAAACCTTTTCGTAGAGCGACACGTAACCACTAATCATTGCGGTGCTGCTAAATCGAGCGGCATTCCGCAAACTCGCCTCGCGCCATTCGTCCGGTTTCTCCAACGCGCGAACCGCCGCCGTCGCTGCCTCTTCCGGCTTCCCCGGATCGACATACACAGCGGCCGTCCCGCCAACTTCGTCCATCGGCGCTCGCCCTGATGTCACTACCGGGCAGCCACACGACTGTGCCTCAATAATTGGCCAGCCAAATCCTTCCTCCAGCGAAGGAAACAGTAGCATCGTTGCCGTCGAATAAAACGCACGCAAATCCTCATTATCAATTCCGGGAAGCTCCAGAGTCGCGTTTCCAATTCCGCTTTCCTTGACAAAATCCCGCATCTCCGCGGTCCACGGCTTACCAACCATAATCATCTTTGGGTTTTGTTGCGGAAGCATTCCGCGTATGCGTGAGAAAATCCGTAGTACCCCAAGGCGGTTCTTGTACCACTGGTTCCCGCCCACATGCAGAAAGAAAGTTGTCCCTGGATTAATTTGTAGTTTGCCGATTCGCTCTCTCGCCTCGTGTTCCTTCATTCGCGAGTAAGGATAATTCAGCGAATTATATACACGTGAAACCCTTTGCTCAGGTATCTGCGTAACGCGCAAAAGATCTCGTTTCGTTGCCTCGGACACGCAAGCCACGTGTTGCGCTCCCACCAAGCCGCGTACGATCATTCTTTGCAGTTGACGACCGGTCCACCGAGTCTGGTTCTGCGCCACTTCTCCCATCGCGCTACGTACCGCTATCAGGTCATGACAACTCACCACGTGCGGCTTGCCCTGCAGGTGTTTCGTGTAAACCGAATTGGAATGATCACAAATATGAACCACATCACTCCATCCAATTGCTAATTTCAGAACAGCAGGGAAGACTCCGAACTTATCCACGTACCCCAGCCATTTCCCCACGCCCTCTCCGCTCGCGTGTAGTCGTCCCACTAATCCGGCTGGTCGCACCACCCGTACTTCATGTCCACTCTCCGCCAAACCACTTGCCATGAAGCTCGCAAACTTCTGCATGCTCTCCTGGCCATCGTTCTTGTAGTTGCTGACCAATAAAACCTTCATGAGGAGACCATCTGTTCTGGCAGAAATGGACTCATCCACTTCCCAGCGATATACAAGATTCCTAAAATCACCGGAAACGATACGGAAGCAATTAATCCTGAGACCGTGGATTCCACGATACTGTGCTGAAATGTCGCCACGATCCAGATAAACCACAACGCCGAAGTGGTAGGTCGCCCCGTCCACCGCGCATCGCCAAGAAACATCCGGATCCAATAGTAAAAGCCGGCGAAAAATAAGCTCGAACCCAGAAATACTCCCAGAAGCCCAAACGCATTGTAGAAATTCGCCATCACGCCGTAGGAGATTTGTGTTGTTTCGTCCGTGGGACCAACATCATTCACAATGTGCCCTAGGTAATTCCCGGCTTCAAACACGGGTTTGTCCGGCGATAGAAAACTCGGCATCAGCAACTTAAATCCCCAATTGATCGTTTCCCATCCCGTGAATGCCTTTTGATGTTCCGTACCCGCCACTAGACGGTCAGCCTCGCCCACCATCGCCAATCGATTGAATGGCGCCAGCGCCGGCTTGTCGAAGTACGAATTCGCAGTTGCGCGTTCCGTGGTCTCGGCACGAAACGTCGGATCATTTAGTATCCGCAGGAAAATATCTTTGGTAATCGCCGCGCGCTGCCCCAACGTTCCTTCACGGCCCCCGTTGTGACGTACATACTGCGAGTACGGAAACACAATCACCGAGTAATAAAGCAGCCCGGTAAAAACCAAGCCCCACAGTCTGACGTTTCGCACTCCGTACCGCATGAATCCCACCAGAACGTAAAACGCCAAAGGCTCGATCGCTTCCTGCTTACTCGTGCTGAAAACTCCCACTCCCGCAGCCCACGCCAGCGCCGCTAAAATCGCCGGATGCGTCATCCACAAACGCGTTCTCATTCTCCACAAGTACAGCATCGGTGGCACAATTGCGAACGAACGAAGAGACGCCATCGCCCGCGCGATCCCCAACCATCCTCCGGTCTGTATGCCGTCCCCGCCTCCCGTCGCGATGATTTCCGCAAAATACGAAAGGTAGCTTCCACAGAACAGCGCAATCGAAAACGAAAGCAACATCCGGTCACTGATCGGTCGGTTCATCGAGAAATACTGTGGGCACGCAATTCGCGATTGCACTAGTGTTCCCAGGAAAAGCCCAAAAAACCCAATGGCCATCACGCTAGCTGTCGTTTGCGGCGCCTTTAGCGTTCCATCCGCTGGCTCCAGCACCAGCATCTTGATCGTGATCCCGATAAGTAGGAACTTGCCGACCAGTACGGCGTTCAGGCAACCAAATGCCGACCGTAGCCCTCCTCCGGCAAATACAGCCAGCATCCCGAACAGAATCGCCACTGCGAAGAGTGACGCCACTTCCACCGACGTCGCCGTCGCCAATTGCCCGACCAAAAAAATCGCCGCCAGTCCCAATACAAAAACCAGTTGCTCCCGCGTAACTGGCAAAGCGAATAGCGAGCTCTTGCCCAGTCGCCGCCCGAAACCGCTCGGTATCGCAAAGATGGACGTAGAGACTGTGCTCATAATCTGCGTTGTTGAATTTGACTCACTTACGGTAGGGAACTAATCGTGAACTATTCTCATGGTGCAGTGATGCCAAAAACGAAGCCAGCCGACTCTCTACGGCACGTGATAGATGGCCGCAGTCGCCACGGACGGCAATACGCTTTGCATGGTCACCATCGCCGTCTTTGCCGCACTTGAGGGCACAAACAAAATGTCTCCATCCGCCAGCGCTTGATCCGGTGCCTTGTTCGAAAGTATTTTCTTCAGTGGCACCATAAGATCTTCTCGTCCGCCATCTTTTTTCCGAAGCAGCTTTGCTCCGTTTAGTGAAGCGGTTTTATTCGCCCCCTGCGCCAGCGCCATCGCTTGCAACACCGTCAAGCGGTCATTGTTCTCGATCAGAAATCCACCCGGCTTTGCCACATCGCCAACCACGTACACAATTCCCGCATGCGACACCGCGATCGTATCGCCCGGCCGAATATCTACGTTAAACGACGCGCTGCTGCCCGGCTTTGTCTCGATCCTCACGATGATCGGTTTGTCCGGCTCACTTCGATGCGTGATCGTCACCGCTTTTCCCGCGTTTGATGTCAGCCCGCCCGCCGTCGAAATCAAATCCAAAAGATTATGGGCGCCCAGTAATGGATACACTCCCGGATTTTTAACCTCGCCCAGGATCGCCACGCCCTGTGTCGCATATTCCAGAATCGTCAACGACACGTGCGGCTCTTTTAAAATATCCAGGCTTACCAATTTCTTTTCGATCGCGTGAGCAGCTTGCTCTGCCGTCATGCCCGACACCATCAGGGTTCCCGCAAGCGGCAAAGAGATGTCGCCATGTTCGTCCACCCGCACTTTGCCCGAAATATCTGGCGTATCAAACACATTCACTTCCAGCAAATCTCCGCCCGAGATTTGCAACGCATGCCCAACGGTGTTTCCCGGGGAACTACTTGCAGACGCTTCTGCATTCGACGCCGCGACCGCCTGCGACCATATCGGCAATGCCCACATAAAGTTCAGAGCTACCAACAAGACTACATGCTCTCGCATTCTTGACCTCATCCTTCACCACCCAAACTAGTGCTTTGCCTTATGACCTTCGTGAGTATCCACCTTCGCCGGCAACTCGTACCCCGCAGGATATTCGTAGTAATACTCCAGCTCTCGCACCGCATTTAGCACGAAGCCCAGAATGTTCGCGCCGCTGCGGGACAATACGTCCCGTGCGCGCAGCAGCGCCTTTTCCCGTGAAATTCCCGATCGCGCCACCAGAATCACGCCGTCCGCCTTGGTCGCCAGCACCAGCGCATCCGCGAACGGCAGCACCGGCGGCGTGTCGATAATGATGTGATCGTATTCTCCCCGCCATGATGTCATCAACTGCTGCATCCGGTCCGAATCCAACAGCGCTGTCGGATCAGCCGGCCGAACTCCCGGAGGAACTACATGCAGTCCCGGCAAATCTTGCACCGGTTGGTATCGCGGATACTCCGGTGTACTGCCCGCACACAGCGTGCTCAATCCCGGCTTAACGCCCAGCGGCGAGCGAAACGAAGAGCAGCGCATGTCCGCATCCACCAGCAAAACCCGCCTGCTCCGTTGCGCCAAAACTGTCGCCACGTTACAGCTCACCGTCGATTTGCCTTCGCCCGGCGTTGCGCTCGTAATCACCAGCGTCTTCGCGGCGCTTTGCAGAATCACGCTGCACAAGGCCCGGTACGCCTCCACTCCGGGACAATTTGGTTCCCGCAGCACAATCGGATTGAACGTTGCGCTCCCGGTTATCAGCGCACGAGACTGCGTTAGTGTCGCGGGTTCCTTCGTGACCAGCACGGGAAGGAATGGCACCAACCCCAATTCCGGCAGCGCCGACAAAGTTTCTAACTCCTCCGACTTCGTAATCGTGTCGTCCAGCGAGTCCCGTATCAATGCCAAGAGCAGTCCTCCGAACAATCCTCCGCCCAACCCCAGCGCAAGATAGAAACTTTTCCGCGGCTCAACCGGCAAATCCGGCAAAGACGCGTGATCGATCACGCTCACAAACGACGATGCCAATCCCGAGGTAATCCCTGCAGCCTTCAACTTCAACTCCAGTGTGTCGTAAAGCTGCTGTCCCGCTTCCACTTCATGTTTCAGGATGTCGTACTGCGCCACGTTTTCGTTCAACTTGTACGCTTGTCCCTTTTGCTTTTCAAAATCGTGACGAATCATGTCTTCCGTCTTTGCAGACGCTTGATATTCATTCGCTAGCCGCGTCTCGATATTCGCTCCCTCTTTCTGAATTTCTTCATCCAGTTGCTCAAGCTGCGATTGCAGTTCCCGCAACTTCGGATAACCACTCCCGAATTTCGCGCCAAGTTGCGAATATTGAATCTGCAAGTCCGCTCGACGGCTTTGCAGCGCTTGCAGCGTCGCGCTCGACGACATCGAATCGATGAGGGACGGATTTCCGGAATGCGCCAAGCGATATCGACCCTCTTTCACGATTCGGTCCGCTTCCGCTTGTGTCAGCTCTTCATTCAGTTGCTTCAAACGATTAGTCACGATGTTGTCGCTTTCATCCGTCCCCAAAAGATTGTTATACCGCTGAAAATCCGCCAATTTGTGCTGCGACTCAGCCGTATTGTTTCTAATGTCTTCCAACTGCTTCGACATCCACACCGACACTTGCGCCGTTCCATCCACCCGCGCCAGAAAATTCCGCTTCATGTATTCGTCCACTACGGAATTAGCCGCATCCGTCGCCAGCGCTGGATCCGGGCTGCGGAAGCGCACTTCCACAATTTCCGTGCTCGGCACTACTTTCACGTTCAAACTGCCGTAAAACAGTGCCAGCATCTTCTGCCGCTGCGACGGCGTTAATTCGGCCATGTCCGTGACTTCTGTGCCCACCGCCAGCGGCCCGGCAAAGTGCGGGTTCGAGAATAGTCGCAACGCACTCATCACCCGCGTCGCCACAGTCTCGCTCTGGATAATCGCTACTTCCGTTTTTACGTGGCCATCGACATCCGTGCTCGATCCCGGCACCTTTGTGCCATCGTCCAAGCCCAAATCCGTTGAGCGGCTCGGGTCGATCTGCAATCGTGCAACTCCCTCGTACAGCGGAACCCTCGTGTATGCATACACGGCAGACAGTGCAAGAACCACCGCCGCAAATCCTAAAATCGTGAATTTCCGCTTCACCAGCGTCCGCCAGATATCTGCCGCCGTCAGTTGTTGCTGCACGTGCGCCCGGCCGTGCATCCCGCCACGGTGCTGGTCGATCGCGAAGTCAGCGTCGTTGTATCTCGCGAGACTTCTCTTGTTTTCTATCATTGCTGTTGATCTGCGGGTGGTCATTTATAGCCTTCCCATCCAGCGGTCCTTACCCACATATTCATCAAGCCGCTCCCGTTCCACGCCATACTGCTGGCACCGTCTGCGCCAATATCTTTAAATCGAGCCACAGCGACCATTTATCGATGTACTGCAGATCTAGTTCCATCCACTGCTCAAATGGAATCGAGCTGCGCCCGTTCACCTGCCACAGGCAAGTAATTCCTGGTTTAACGCTGAACCGCCTTCGGTGCACATCCTTGTCGAACAATTTGTAATCGCGCAGCGACATCGCGCGCGGACCCACAAGACTCATCTCGCCCATCAACACGTTGATCAATTGCGGCAGTTCGTCGATGCTCGTTTTTCTCAGAAACTTACCCAGCGGCGTGATCCGGGGGTCGTCCTTCATCTTGAATACCGGTCCGCTCATCTCATTCATCGCCAACAAGTTGTCTTGCACTCTCTCCGCGTCGGCTATCATCGTTCGAAACTTGTACATAGTGAACAGCCGCTTGTTCAGTCCCACTCGCGTCTGGCTGAAGAACACTGGACCTTCGCAACTGAATTTGATCAGCAAACTCACCACCGCAAACAGTGGCGCCAGTAACAGCAACAGCACGGCGGACACAATGCAATCGATTACCCGCTTTACAATGCCGGGCAATAGATTTGCCGAAGCACCTACCGTAATCCCATCGGATCCTTCGTCCAGGTCTACCAGCGACGATTCGTGCGACCGCAATCTAAAAATTCGTGGATCGGTTCGAATCACGATTCCGTGCTGTTCGCACAACTTCACCAGTTGCGCTGCATGTTCGTAGAAGGAACGCAGTGGCAGGTAGATTGCCGCTTCGTCGACCACGTTATGCCGCAGAAATTCCGCCAAGCCTGCAAAGCTGCAGCACCGCGTGTGGCCAGTCGCCTCAAAATACGGCGTGCCTTCCCATTCGTCGTCAACAAACCCGACGGTCTTGTAGCCAAGTTCCGGATGGTTCCCAATCCGCCGCGCAAATTCAATCGCGCGTTCATTCGTCCCAACGATCAACGTGAATCTGCTGTTTCGTCCGCGCCGCCGTAACACCAGCAGAATCGAACCGGCCACCAGTCGCCCTGCAATCATCGCCGACGTGCAAATCAGCCACATGGTTGTCACGAAAATGCTGCTCACCATCTGAATGCGCAGTAGTTTCGCGGCCAACAACAGAATTGACGCTGCGAGAATGCTTGCTTTGCAGACTCCAAGAATTTCTGACGACCGCGGTGTCAGCCGCTTCGAATCGTAAAGTCCGCAGAGAATGAACAAATTGTGCCAGCACAAAAGCAGAATCCCAAAGAGCAGCACGTTTCCCATCGTGATGCGCATCGCCATGAATGCTTTCAGGCTCATCGCGTTGCCAGACGTGTCCAGAATGAACGTCGCCAGCACAAACGATACGACGATCATTGCCAGGTCATGCAACTTCGACATGTGCTTCAGAATTGTCCAGTTGCTATTCATCTATTTGTACTCTTGAGAAGCCTGGGAAGTGTGTATTTCGGAGAATGTGCGTCTTACAGGGTTTCAGAACCAGCTAGAGGAAAACTGTTTGTCAGCAGCCGTGGATCGATCTGCCTCGAGTGCGCATCTACGCCCAACAAGCCTGCACTTGCAGATGGTCCCACCCGCTCCAGTTCTAATCCGTCAACTTCAACGGCAACACTCTTCATGATCAGATCCAGGCTGAGCACCAGTCGGCAGCCATTCTTCTTCCGCACAATAATTCCCGTCATGCCTTCCAATGGACCGCTGCGGATTCGCGCCCGATCACCGACGTTCAAATACGGGTGGGGCTCCGCATTCATCAGATGAATGGTTTGCCGCAGCGCCTCGATTTCGTCGCCGGGGAGGGGAATCGGCTCACGTCCTCTTCCCACGATCGAATGCACACCGGGCAACTCCAGAACTCGTACTCTTTCCGTGCGCTGGATCTTCACGAACACGTAACCGGGAAACAGCGGCCGTTCAATCTTCACCCGCAGTCCGTTCTTCCAGCGATTCACGTTTGTCTGCACCGGAAGAAAATATTCGATCTCGTGGATCGAGAGCCGCCTCGCCACGCGCTTCTCGTGGCAGGAGTGCGTGTACACCGCAAACCACTCCGGAGAGACGGGTGTAGACATTTCGTTGGAAAACAACGTTGCTCCTTTTGTTTTTCAAGCGCCCATGGCTTCGCCATGGCTACTTAGGTATTACCACTAGGACTACTACAGGTCAGCCGGTGACTTAACGAGGAATGAATAACGTCTTAGCCAATTACGTTGTGATACTTATCGGCTTCGCATAATTACGCAAGTGCATTTTTCCGATGTCCGACATCGCAAATTCGAATGTGCCCGATTTGTGCTAAATCGCCGCATAAAGTCAGTGTTTTATTGTTCGTACTTGTCGCAATTTACAAAATGTTTACAACTTGAAATCCTGGAACGTTTCCTGCCATCTTCCATGAGCGTGTAAGCCTTCCGCACCCTCGACTTCTTCAGATTGTGCTTGCCGCTTTACGCTTTTCCCTTGCTCCAGCGCGCGCAACGCTTAGCGGCCGCAGCCTTACTTGTAATTTGCTCAGTGCGGCGCTTTTTCCTTGTTCCGCCATGCGCAACACCGGCGAAATTCCTCGATACCGGTACGCTAGCAAGGTCTTCAAAACCTTTTTGATTCTAAATGGCAGCGTCGCTGATCGCGACTTCTCCCCACTTCCGACGACGGAGAGTTCCAGCCTGCGTAGCGCCTTGTCCAGATCTCCCATCAGCCCACTCTCGAAGTTTCCGGTTTCCTTTACAAACCGCAGCATCACCAGCGCCTGTTCCCGCCACCGTGCTTCTCCGGAGTAAGAAGCATTTGCATCATGAATCCGGCAGTATCCCAGTGGCTCGTGCAGAAATCTCAGTTCCGATTTAAGCCCTAGAAGCAATCCCCAATACCAATCGGTGGCCAGCCCTGCATTTGTGGGCAGCGCCTTCAGCGCGCCCAGCAATTCCCGGGAAAATATTGTCGCTGTCATCGAATACGTGCACCCGTCCTTGAAATGGCGGTAACCATCCGGTGGCTGTAAATCGTTGTGAGGCATTCCCAATCCGCGCACGCAGCGCGGTACCAGCGATTCGTCGCATTCCAGGCATGCAGCTGCCAGCATTCCAACGTTCGTATTGTTTCCCAGTGCTTTCTGCATCCTGGCAATAAACGACGACATCAGCGCGTCGTCCGCCGCCAGAAAACATACATAGTCGCCCTTGGCCTGCTCGAGAACGAACTGGTAATGCTCTCCGAGCATCAAGTGCTGCGGCGGTCTGATCAGCCGAACCCCCGCAATGCCTTCATATTCCTTCGCAATTTCGTAACTGCGATCCGGTGAATGATTGTCCGAGATTAATATCTCAATTGGTGCAACTGTCTGCGCTAATGCAGATTCGATTGCCGTTCTTATGTAACGCTCGTACTTGTAGCTGGGAATATTTATCGAAATGCTTGCCGTCATATAGAACCTTTTTCGCGAATTCTGGCCCGGTCTGCGGGCAGCCCGAAACGGATAATGGTCCCGACATCTTGTTTGTCCCTTGATGCTGTTTCATCTGATGTTGCTCACCAATCGAAAATCCTACTTCGACTTTACTGAAAAACCCGTGCGCGGTTCTATGGTTCTGGCGCCCCCTGCAAAGAAAACCGCTGGATTGCGATGATTGCTGGCAAAAACTTTTTCAGGCTGTCCTGCACATGCCTCAGCGCGGTGTGTAGCGCCAACCCGGTCATCGCCCCCTCGGTCACCAGCAGCGCCAACGCTCCGCCTGTAATTCCGAGCTCCGGAATCAGCAGTCGAGCCAACAGCAGCGAGAGTGCTGTCGCTCCCACATACACCGCGGCGATCCGCCAGTGATCGTTGATCGAAATAAGAATCACCGAGCTCGCGCTCCACAACATCGATGACACCGCCACCAGCAGCAGCACATGAAAACAGTTCGCGTTGAATGTCACGTTCTGCCGCACCCAAAAATTGAATATCCATGGGCCCAGCACCCACATCACCACGCCGCCGCATAGCGATAGTCCGAGCGATGCTTGCCACGCGTGTCGATGTAATCGCCGGGCCAGCGAAATATTTCCTGCGCCGAATGCTCGCGATAATTCCGGCCACAACGCGTTCGTGATCACTCCGAACAGTTGTACGTTCAGTCTCGACAGCGTTCGCAGCACCGAAAAGGTCACTACTGCCAACGGACCAAGCAAACTGCCGATCAATATTGTCATCCCCTGCAAACTCAGTGCGGTGCCCAACGGAAACGCCACAAATCCAAATGCCGGCGCCGCCAATCGCTTCACCGTCGTTAGTTTCGCTCGCCGCACCCCAAAATGTATCCACGGACTCTTGCGCCTCAGCAGCCACGCATACGCCAGGCTGCCCGGAATCCGCACTGCCAGATACGTCAACGCCACCGCCAGCAGGCTTCCTCCGAAGACTGCCACCGCCGTTGCCGCGCTGACTTCTATCAACCGCAGCATCGTCGCCCAAAATGTTCCCGTCGCAAATTGTCCGCCGCACCGGTAGCCGCTTTCCGTTACGCCGTTCTGCTGTGCTGCCACAACGTAAGCGGCCAGCACCAGCATGATCGTTGCTGCTTGCAAACCGCTCACACTCGACAATTTCAGCCATCGCTGCCACGGTATCCACCACACCGAAACCAGAGCCATCAGCAACGCCGCAAGTGATACTCCGGTTACCAAAACCCACGAACTCTGAAACGTCTCTACGGCGCCATCGCGATCTCCGGCCGCCACTTTCATCGACATGTCGCTTCCAGACGCGTCACCAAATCCTAAATCGCTCAGTGTTAGATAACTCGGAATCGCCGAAAGCAGCAGCCAGTCTCCATATTTCGCTGCTCCCCACGCGTGCAGCAACAGCGGCACGGTAACCAACTGTATTCCTGCCGTCACCACCGGCCCTGTTGCCATCGCTCCAAATCCACGTAGTAGCCGCTGCGTGACACCTCCGCTGCTTCGGCTCTTGTCGCCTATACCCGTTTTAAGGTTGGTTGTCATGCCTATAAAGCTTCGCCAGCTTCTACCGGATTGCTTTCGAATGTTTTGGGCAAGATGTTTCCAGACCTGCGCGGGTACGTCGATATTCCTGGGCGGAATTACGGGGTGGTTTACAACGTGTTCTTTACAACCTTAGGCTTCGACCCGCCTAGGCTGAAGACCGATGCTGTTCTTGCTGCCGTGTGTTTGTAACTCCAAGGCTTCGCCATCGCCGCTTAGGACACGGCTGTTATATCTGCTGCTGAGGTCGGGGCGTTTTGGCTACTACTTAGATCGGGCCTATTTCCGTGGACACCTCAGCGCATACTCTGCTCTTCTGAAATTACTTTCGCAAGTAGAATTTTGTAATGTCACAAATCGTAATTTCGAATCTCTTTGCGATTTCGTACTGTTGAGAATATGTCGAATCGTCACGTGGAAATAATAGTTCTGTAAAAAACCTTCAGGCGCAGAGTAAAGGCGCGTGAGTACCTGCAGTACCCACTGACTATTTTCGTTTCTTCCGTTTTATTTCTTCATTCCATCCGAAAAACTCACGCTCTACAGCGACTCTCCTGTTGTGCGCGATTTCTTTCAGACGTTATACTCTCGCGCACGATTTGTATGATCGGCCGTTCGCATTGCAAGAGCATCTTGTAAACGATGTCTTACAAAGACGCGCTGCCAAATTACTATTCCAGTTCTCTTCTCTGCCCCTTGGGAGGCCCCGTGTCTTTCAGTGCATCGAAAATCTTCTCTGTCACTGTGCTCTCTTCCTCGGCACAGGATACGAGTCACGCAAATCGAACGCCTCTGCATGCCGGCAAGTTATTTCTTCGTCGCCTCGTCCTTGCACTTGTTTTCTCCAATCTCATTTCTCTACCGTCCTTCGCGCAAACCAACGTCACCACCCAGCACTACGACATCTCCCGCAGCGGCGCCAACACCAATGAAACGATTCTCACGCCCGCCAACGTGAACACCGCCACCTTCGGCAAATTGTTTTCTCAACCGGTAGATGGTTACGTCTACGCCCAGCCTCTCTACATGCCCAACATCACTCTCGGCACTGGCACCGCACAAGCGGGAACGAAACACAATATCGTCTTCGTTGCAACCGAGCACGACAGCGTCTTCGCGTACGATGCCGACTCCAATATCGGCGCGAACGCTGCCCCACTCTGGCAAGTCTCGCTGATCGACACCGCACATGGAGCAGGCGCCGGCGAAACCACCGTTCCCAATGGCGATGTTTCCACTACCGACATCCTTCCCGAGATTGGTATCACCAGCACTCCCGTCATCGATCCCAGCAGCAACACTCTTTACGTAGTCGCAAAATCTACCGTCGCCGGCACTACATTCATTCAGCGCCTCCACGCTCTCGACATCACCACCGGCGCGGAAAAATTCGCAGGCCCAGCAGCGTTAGCCGCGAGCGTCCCTGGCATCGGCAACGGAAGTTCGAACGGTATCCTGAATTTTGATCCCAAATGGGAAAGTAATCGTCCCGGTCTTCTTCTTCTCAACGGCATCGTTTATCTTGCCTTCGGTGCTCACGGCGACAACGGGCCCTGGCACGGTTGGCTCCTCGCCTACCACGCAAGCGCTTTGCAACTCACCGGCGCGTGGTGCGCCACTCCTAATGCTTCTGCTGGCGGCATTTGGATGGGCGGCACCGGCATTGCCGCCGATGTGCCAACCGGCAAGCCCTTCGGACGAATTTTCACCGCCACCGGTAACGGCACCTTCGACGCCATCGCACCGAATTACACCAACTCCATGGATTACGCCGACTCCATCATCAAACTGGATTTGAACAATGGCGTGCCCACCATGTCTGCAAACGGCGTAACCGTTGGCGACGACTTCACTCCACACGATCAAGCCAGCATGAACAATGGCGATTTAGATCAAGCCGCCGGAGGTGTCGTCATTCTGCCCGATTCCGTTGGCGGTGGAGGCAGCAATCACCAGCTCGTGCAAGTCGGGAAAACCGCGCGCGTCTTCGTCCTCAATCGCGAAAATCTTGGCGGATATAATCCTAACAACACCACGGATCCTGAAGAATCTGCCTACCTCGCCGGTGGATTGTGGGGCGGTCCCGCCTATTGGAACGGCAATGTCTACATCTGGGGCACAAACGATCATCTCAAAGCTTTTTCCTTTGCCAATGGCGCGTTGAATGGCACGCCCACTTCCACATCCAATGAAACTGCCGGCCAGTTTAGTCCCACGCCCAGCGTCTCTGCCAACGGCACCACCAACGGCATCGTCTGGAGTCTGCGCACCGATAACTACGGCACCCAGGGCCGCGAAATTCTCTACGCTCACAACGCCACCAACGTTTCCACGCTTCTTTATTCCAGCGAGTCCAACGTTGCCCGCGATAATCCCGGAAACTCCGTCAAGTTCATCACTCCCACCGTCACCAACGGAAAAGTGTACGTCGGCTCCGAATCTCAACTCAGCGTTTTTGGTTTGCTCAACGGTTCCATGCAAGCGGCCGCACCCATTTTCAATCCGCCGTCCGGATCTTTTTCGACAAGTGTGCAGGTCACTCTCACCGACAGCACTTCCGGCGCCTCCATCTACTACACCACCGACGGCAGTACGCCCACTACCAGTTCCACGCGATACACCGTTCCATTCACTCTCACCACTTCCACCACCGTCAACGCTATCGCCGCCGGCACCGGAATCCTCGCCAGCACCGTTTCTTCCGCCACCTACACCCTTCTTACCCAAGCCGCCATCCCCACTTTCAATCCCACTCCCGGCTCGTACACCTCTGTTCAGTCCGTAACTATCAGCACCTCCACGCCCAACGCCACTATCTTCTACACCACCGACGGCAGTACTCCGACCACTTCCAGTTCCAAATACTCGGGCCCCATTTCCATCGCCGTTACCGAGACTCTTTCCGCCATCGCCGTCGCCACTGGTCTCACCAATAGTCCCGTGGCCAGCGGGTTCTACACCATCAGCCTTGGTGTCACCTCAATTAATTTCGCCAGCGGTTTCTCTAGCGGCGGCATGAATTTGATTAGCGCCGCGAAGCTCAATAGAAGCGCCCTGGAACTTACCGACGGTAACGGAAGCGAAGCCTCTGCCGCTTGGTACCAATCCGAGGCCAATATTCAATCCTTCACCACCGATTTCACTTTCCAAAATTCCGGAGGCACCAATCCCCAAGGCGACGGCTTCACTTTCGCGATCCAGGGAAATAATTCTTCCGCCGTAGGCCCTGTCGGCGGCGGCCTAGGCTACGGTCCAGACAACATCACAAATCCTTCCACCGCTTCAAACTCGCCCATCCTCAACAGCATCGCCATCAAATTCGATTTGTATTCCAACGCAGGAGAGGGAACCGATTCCACCGGCCTTTACACCAATGGCGCGTCGCCCACCATTCCAGCACTCGATATGACCAGTTCCGGCGTCAATCTCCACGCCACCGATATTTTTCACGCCCACATCACCTACGACGGTACGACTCTGAACTTAACCCTTACCGACACCGTCACCAACGCCCACTTCTCCGCCAGTTGGCCCGTCAACATTCCGCAAATTGTTGGCGATACTGTCAGCTATATTGGTTTCACCGCAGGCACCGGTGGCGCTACCGCCGTACAGCAAATTTTGACCTGGACCTTCACGTCTTCCAATAACGCGCCGCCGCAAACGCCCACTCCCACTTTCAATCCACCCGCCGGAACTTATCTCGGCGCACAGTCTGTCACCATCAGTGACTCCACCACTCCCTCCACAATTTATTTCACCACTAACGGTTCAACTCCCACCACATCTTCGACACAATACACGTCGCCCATCTCCGTCACCGCCAGCGAGACCATCAACGCCCTCGCCATCGCATCAGGCCAAACGGCAAGTTCTGTCGCCACCGCTGCCTACACTATCGAATCGCAAGTCGCCACTCCCACCTTCTCGCCCGCGGCCGGCACTTACACTTCCACGCAAACTGTTTCCATCACTTCCAGTTCCGGAGCCTCGATCTACTACACCACCAACGGCACCACGCCCACGACCTCCTCCACGCCTTACACCGTGCCCTTCACAGTAAGCAGCACCACCACCGTTCAAGCCATCGCCGCAAAAAGCGGCTTCTTCAACAGCAATGTCGCCACCGCTACCTACACCATAAATTCCACCAGCCCGAGCATCAATTTGAGTGCAGGCTTTACCGCCGGTGCCATGATCCTGAACGGCAACGCCACGCTCAACGGCACCCGCCTGCGCCTCACCGATGGCAACGGCAGCGAAGATTCCAGCGCCTGGTTCATCACGCCCGTTAACATCCAGCAATTCACCACCAGCTTCACATTCCAAAACACCGGCGGCACCAATCCGCAAGGTGATGGCTTCACTTTCACTATTCAGGGAAATTCTTCGACCACCATCGGTCCCCGCGGTGGAGGCCTAGGCTACGGTCCAGACAATGTCATCAATCCTTCGACCAGTCCGAATCCGCCCGTCGCCAAGAGTATCGCCATCAAATTCGATCTTTACAGCAACGCTGGCGAAGGCCCTGACTCCACCGGTCTGTATATCAACGGTGCTTCTCCGACCATCCCCGCCGTCGACATGACCAGCTCCGGTGTGAACATTCACAATCCCGACATTTTCAATGTCCAACTAACCTACAACGGCACCAATCTCACCATGACCATCACCGACACCACCACCAACGCCACCTTCACTGACACTTGGCCCATCAACATTCCTTCCACCGTCGGCAGCAATACGGCCTATGCCGGATTCACCGCAGGCACCGGTGGCGCCACCGCAATTCAAGAAATTATTGGATGGACCTACACCCCGTAGAAGTTCAATAGGAAATGTTGGGAAGGGAATTGACTCTTAACGCGAGAACCAAAAATCACGCACGCTGCAAGCACCGTATCCACACACTGCTGCGCTTCGCTTTCACTTTTTCCACGCCCCAGAATCCGCCGAAGCTTATCTTCCCGCAGTGCGTAAAGAAATATCCGCAGCGTATCCCGCCGGTTCTTCAGAAATTGTTGTGAACCTCGCTCCTTGCACGGGCCGCACTTCGGGAAGAAGCGATGCCACACTCTTCGTAGCCACTCCTCACCTGAGGTGTTCTTCTCGCGGTGCTGAAGATGATCCCATGTTAAGTCACCGCCTCATGCCGTCTTAGTCCACATGCGAGCAGTAGTGCCGACAACGAGCGATCGCGCAATTTGAAATGTTTTAGAAACCGGTAATTTTGCAGCGGAATCTTGGCCGCTGGAACGCTACCAAATTCAGAGGCATCTTAAAGTGACATGACGCTGGAAATGATAAGCATCCGGGAACGTAGCCTCAAGCCACCCATAAACGCGCTTGGCTGGACAGAAGTCTCATGCAGTCGCGGGATGATGACGGGCAACCCAGAAGTAATGCGGGCGCTGCGCCGATGTTCCGATCGCCTCCGGTTTGCCGAACTAACCGGGAGTTTCTTTCCTCCGGTGCGATTTTTATGTGGCGGCTCCTGACGCTCTGTTCGCCTCGGTAATTGGGTTCTCTTGGAAGAGGCGAGCCACGAGTGCTGAATCGAGGTACGCACGAACCTCTGCGATCTTGCCACCAGCGAATCGGCAGACCCAGCAATAGCGGTTATCAAATCTGAGCCCGTTCCTCGCGGTGGCAAGGGAATGCAGCTCAACCACCGCCCAATCGCCACTCACCAATACATGCTCCACGTGAAGCTGTGTACCTTGCGGAAGGACCTGACTGAGCTTGGCGAACGTGCCTTCGATAAATGCCTTCTTGCTAAGGTAATGATCGGCAAGTGGGTGCGTCCCCTCTACAATCCAGTCCACGCTGTCGGCCACATGCTCAAAGAAGGCAGCGCCATCGCCGTTCTCAAGTCCCTTGAAGATTTCGAGAACACGGTCGGATGTAATGGCCATCTGATTTCTCCCTTCTTGCAGTCTGTCTTTTGCGGTCTGTCAAATAGTACTTGATGACGCGGCGCTCCGCTGGCTTGCCTTGACGACGCCGAGTAGTTTCATCAGATCCCCGACTGGGATTTTTTCAAGCGAACGCACGACATCCTTAATCTCCCGAGCAACCCCCGTCGGCACGGCCAACGACGAGCCTGTCGAACTTTCTCGACGGGATCCTCCCACGTGAACGGATGGGAAGCAAGACCCGGGTAGTCCTGAACCTCGTGCTCGATCACTTTCCCGTTCTGTAGCCGGACAGTAATCTTGGCCGGCGGCCCAGACCAAACTGATCGAATTGCAAAAGACCATCGAGACTTTGCCGAGCGGAAAGCAGTTGTTGTTCGCCTACCTGCGCATCAATCCTAACCGTCCGTAGCATCCGAGTTGTAGAATTCTCCTCCCGTGCCTGGCCGAAGGCTCGGCCCAAACAGATTCCCTGAGCCAGGTGCGGTGAAGAAAATAAGAATTTCACTCTGCAGCCCCGTCTTCTCCAACGTCTTCACCCAATCCACTTTTTGAAGCCATGTTCTTAAGGGCTTGAAAACCGCAACCCCGGAAAGCAGCATAACCCGAACAACGGGAAAGGGCGGGAGAGACCAACTTTTTCGGCCTTGAGCCGCCCAAAAAGTTGTCGGGGTCACTCTCGCCCTTTTACCCGAGCGCTGGATCCGGGCCGGATATAGCTTCGAGTCCGTGCCACATAGATGTCCCTACGAACATAGAGTGGCATCCGTCTCCAGCCCAAGAAAATGGTGACGTAACTAGTATTTTTGTTTTTTTGCGACACAAATTCCTTTCCAAACACTGAATTGATGAGTAGAGAGAGCAATGTCACGTCTTTCCATTAGCGATTTAGGTGAACGAGACGCGAACTGCTTGGTTCACCCACACGTTCACCGTGGCGTTCACCTCGGCAGTGAACGTAACAGCCGCAATGCGATGCGGATGCACATGATGCGACGCGTTATTTTGAACGTGGCTAAAGCGCTGGACCGGGCGGGAGCGACCCCACTTTTGGTGGCTTTTGGCCGCCCAAAGTTCTGGGGTCGCTCCCGCCCGTCACGCAGGAAACGTGACCGTGTTTTGCTCGCGCGCATACAGAGCTGTAAGCAAAACACGGTCACGTTTCCTGCGTGACG
>DASXBH010000346.1:0-12566 GCA_036491775.1 Candidatus Acidiferrum sp. | reverse complement strand
GCAGCCGTAGAATTCAGGAAGGGACGCGAAAGTGGCAATCACAAAGCAGCAAGCGATGGAGATGCTGGAATCGCCGGACCTGGTGGGCATCGGGATGGCCGCGCACCAAATGCGGCTGCAGAAGAATGATCCGCGCGTGGTGACTTATCAGATTGACCGCAACATCAATTACACCAACTTCTGCACGGAGTACTGTTCGTTTTGCGCGTTTTACCGGCCGATTGGCGCGAAGGACGGGTACATCCTGCCATTCGAGACGATTTACGAAAAGATTGACGAAATGCTGGAACTGGGCGGCACCGGCGTGTTGCTGCAGGGCGGACTGCATCCGGATCTGCAAATTGGGTATTACGAGAATTTGTTGCGTTCGCTGAAGGCGCGCTACCCGCAAGTGCATTTGCACTGTTTTTCGGCACCGGAGATTTTGTGTATCGCGGAAGTAAGCGAATTAAGTCTGCGCGACACGATTCAGAGATTGATGGAAGCGGGATTGCAGTCGATACCGGGCGGCGGCGCGGAGATTCTAGATGATGAAGTACGGGGGAAAATCGCGCGACTGAAGTGTACCAGCGACGACTGGGAAGAGGTACACCGCACAGCGCATGCGTTGGGGCTGCGAACCACGGCCACGATGATGTTTGGTTGCGGCGAGGAATTGCGGCACCGAGTGAATCATCTGGAGCGGGTCCGGCGTATTCAGGAAGACACCGGCGGCTTCACCGCGTTTATTCCCTGGATTTTTGCGGCGGAGAACACGGCGCTGGGAAAACGAGTCCAGGAAACGACGGCGGTGGATTACCTGAAGACGCTGGCGGTGAGCCGGCTGTATCTCGACAACATTGATCACATTCAGTCGAGCTGGCTGACGCCTGGAATCAAGGTTTGCCAAGTGGGGCTGCAATTCGGGGCGGACGATGTGGGCAGCATTTTGATTGAGGAAAATGTGGTGTACGCCGCAGGAGTTAGAAACCGCACCAATGAGGAAGAATTGCGACGGATCATTTCAGAAGCCGGATTCACCCCAGCACAACGCGACACGCTGTATCGTTCGTATATTTGGAAGCCGGCGCCGGCCGTACAACCAGCCGCGGCTTAAGCAAGCGTCTGGCTATTTTCGCAGACGAAGAAGAATCTCGACTTCTGTACCTTCCGGCAAATCCAACGGCTCATAGGGCTGCAACTGTCCATCTTTGTAGCGGGCCACCACGCGCATGGTGGGATCTTTCGCGGCCTGCTTGGCTGGAGCTATGGCCGATGATGAGTTGAGGTTG
Source organism: Candidatus Acidiferrum sp. (assembly GCA_036491775.1). Lineage (GTDB taxonomy): Bacteria > Acidobacteriota > Terriglobia > Acidiferrales > UBA7541 > Acidiferrum. The sequence goes on along the minus strand of DASXBH010000346.1, from coordinate 11,295 downwards.
GAGCTGCCGCGAGAAGTTTCGTCCAGGGCCTGGTTGACCAACGCATCGGCATCGCGATTCTGTTCTCGATAAACATGGTCGATGCGGAAGTACTCGAAACTCTGCGACATTTTCTTAGCGCGTTCAAACAGTGGCCGCAGATCTTCGCTTTTCACTTTGTATTGCCCACGCATCTGCTTGACGAGCAGTTCGGAGTCGCTTTCGACGCGAAGCGCGCGGATCGAATGATTTTGCGCATAGTCCAGTGCGGCAATCAGTCCAAAATATTCGGCGACATTGTTGGTGTTCTGCCCAATATATTTTTTCAGGCGAGCAACGATTTCCCCTTTGCCGTCGCGTATGACGACGCCATAGGCGGCGGGGCCGGGATTCCCGCGTGAGCCGCCATCCACGTTGGCTTGGTGCGCAGGAAGCGGTTTGCGCTCGGGCTCGGCATCGCCAAACAGGCCACCCGGACGTGAAGAAGATGGACGCTTAAAGGTCACGAGCTCGCGGCTCCGTTCGCAGCTTTCGGAGGAGCGGCATGCGGGATGGGCTCGAGAGTATAGAGGATGCGTCCACAAGTTTCGCAGCGGAAAACTTCTTCATTGGCCTCGGTGGCGAGGACCTGAATGGTGTGTGGCAAGACGCGCATGCCGCAACCTTTACACTGATCGTTGCGGACTTCGGCTAGCGCGGAACCTGGATGCTTCTTGGCAATGCGGTTGTAGAGCTCGACGAGATCTTCTGGGACTTTGGCCGAGACTTGGAGCCGCTCCGCGTTCGCGGCTTCCAGCTTTTTCTTCTCGTCGGTATATTGCACTTCGATCTGTTTCTTCTCGAGGGCGATGACTTGCTCGGCTTCCTTGAGTTCCGCTTCGACGCGCTTCACCCGGCGCTCGGCTTCTTCAATGCCCATCATCTGGTCAAGAACGAGATCTTCGGACTTGGAGGCTTCTGCATCGGCATTGGCAATTTCGTGCTGCAGGGCTTTGTAAGCTTCGTTGGTTTTCACGGAGCTACTTTGGGCGCGATACTTTTTGGAGCGATCCTTCCACTGTTCGACGTCGAGCTCGAGTTTTCGCCGTTGTGACTGAGCCTGCGCGAGTGTTTCCTTTGCGGAAGCCACAGCGGTGCGCGCGCCCGTCAGTTTGGCGTCGGCTTCACGCATTTTTTTGGGAAGCGAATCCAAGTCGGAGCGAAACACAGAGATCAACTGATCGAGTCGTTGCAGCTCCATAAGTTGCCCGATGGCATGATGCATGGGGCTGATTCTAGCATACGAGCTGAATGAGACCTTCCATTGGACCGAAGAGCCTTGAAGCGTGGAGGGGGCCGTCCTAAGCATTCCCAACTGATTGGAAAAAGGGCGTGGCGGAGGCACGCACGCCCTGATTATGCGAAGACGGGAAGGAGCAATAGGAGTTAGGAAGCCTTTAGATCACGGCGAATCAGCATGGCGTCGAGGAAGTAGCCGATGCCTACGGCGAGAGGCAATACGCCGAAGGCGGCGGCTGCCATGGTTTCCGGCTCATTCACTGCCCGGGAGATCATGGCAAACATCAGAATGAAACCGACGCCACCGCTGACCAGGAGAATGCCGGAGCGGCGCGACTTCGCGTACTGAGAAAGTTCAGGCTCCATGGGAATTTCGGCACCGCGTGCAAGCGCAGCCAAGCGCTCTTCGGTGCGAAGTTTGCGTACGCGGTAATAGGTGTAAAGTGCGGCCAGAGGAATACCCAAGGTAAGGATTACGGCCACTAAACCGATAAACTCGCCGGTCATTTGAGTCCTCCTACGAAGCTGTACCGCGGAACTGCCGATGCGGTCTCAATGGAAGGTACGCAGGAGGAGCTGGGATTGTTCCTAAAAAGAGGACGGAAAGTTGCGTCAACGCGAGGCTAGCGCGGGCTGATTTCGCCGACCTGCATATTGGAATCGATGGCTAGGGTAGGGTAGCGGATTGGAGAACCCTCAGGAGCGGCAGGGTGCTGGGCAACTACTTGAAACTCGGAACCAGTGCAGTTGACCTGGTAAGTGTAACCATCGCGTTCACGGCGCGCCATGTTGAGGGCGCCGGAAGAAATCAGGGCATCGATCGACGAGCAAGTGCTGGTGGTCGCGATATTGGTGCGTTCCGCTTGCGCAATTTGCAGAAGGTCGCTGCGCACGCCAGTGAGGCTAATGGCTTGGGTGGGTGTGGTGCCCGCATCAGTGACCGGCATCTGATGGAGGTAATACTGATAAACGCCAAAGAGCACGGCTGCGGAAACGAGTAGACCAACAAGGGCGCGCATAGGTCTATTTTCCGCCCCTGGTGGCCCAGAACAAGCAATTCCCCACCGAGAGTATCTTTAGAGACAACGCCCGGTGGGCTTGGGCGCAATTCAGCCGCGGCGCTTGTTATCCTGAATTCAACGCCGTTCCTCTCCCGGCGAACTCTACGCCTGGAGAGCGCGATGCCCACCATTTCTTCCGTTGAAATTCACGCCATCGAACAATTACGCGAACAAGAGCTTGAAGAAGCGCGAATGATCCAGGGAGTTATGCTGCCGGCACAGCCCTTGCGAACTCCCACAGTGACGATTTCACACGAGTTTCAGCCGGCGGCGGAAGTTGGAGGAGATTACCTGGACTACTTCCAGCTTTCTGACGGGACCATCGGGCTGTATATCGGCGACGTTTCGGGCAAAGGTCTACCTGCGGCGCTCTACGCGGCCTTAGCGGTGGGAACGTTGCGTGGTGTGCACAAGACCGGGCGCGAGCCTAATCGAGTACTGTCGGTGCTAAATGAAAGATTGATGCTGCGAGGTATACCTGGACGGCACACCGCGATTCAGTATGCGCTGTTTGATCCCCAGCGCGCGGAGATGAAGATTGTCAGCGCGGGGATGCCGGGGCCGTTCCTCCTCCGCGGTAACCAATGCCGGACGTTGCAATTGGCCGGGATGCCGCCGGGACTTTTCCCCAACATCGAATATGAGGAGTACACGCTGCGACTCGAACCCGGGGATACGCTGTTGTTCTGCACGGATGGATTGACCGACGCACGCAATATGTATGAGAAAGAGTTCGACTTGCATGGAGTGCGCGAAGTTTGCGAGCGACATCGTGGTGCACATGCGGTGGAGTTGCTGAACCGCATGTTCGCTGCGATTCAGGATTTCACCTTTGGCTGCCGGCAATGGGACGACATGACCGCCGCCGTTTTCCAGTTCGCTAGCGCAGAGTAAACGGCTTGGGGAAGCGCCTTGGACAACTGGGCACCGGCTGACCCTTTTCAATTGACCGCTACGCGGTTCTCCAGTAACAAAGGAAGGCATAGAAGGTCGATAAGAGGAGTCCTCGATGAATGCCAAGTCCCCGTACGCGTTGCTGCTGGCCTGCGCGCTATCGCTTTCAATTTCAATTCCGATGGAAACAATGGCGACCCCGGATGCGGGTGCCGGGACCAGAGCAGGTGAAGTTTCGCGTGTGATTCCCGCTGTGAGCATTGCGCGTGGTGCCAAAAATATGTCGGCCTCGGCGAAAACAGTGGTGGACTGGCAGGACGTGGTAAAAACCGAAGCGAGCGGACGGGCACGCGTATCGCTGGACGATGGTTCGGTGCTGAATGTGGGTTCGGCATCTTCGTTGACGGTGGTGAAGCACGATGCCGGAGCGCAGCAGACCGACCTGGAAATTGGATTTGGGAAGATACGAGCGCAGGCACAGAAAATCTCGCAGCCCAATGGAAAATTCGAAGTACATACCCCCGCGGGAGTGGCCGGGGTGGTTGGAACGGATTTTTATGTCGGTTACGAAAACAACATGATGACGGTGATCGTGTTTGAAGGGATTGTGCGCGTTTGTAACCTGGCGGGAGTTTGCGTGGAAGTAAAGGCTGGGCAAATGACCACGGTGCGAAAAGATGACGCGTCAGCGCCCGCCGCGCAACAAGCGACATTGGCTACGCTCACCGACGCGGTGAACAGCACCTTGATCGAGGGGCCGAGCGGCGGAGTGCAAGTGCATCACATTGGCAAAGGAACGGCGATCACGTTGGGGATCCTGGCGGTGGTGCCGATCATCGTAATTCCAGTCGTGGTAAGCCACAGCGGGACAACCACGCCGACGCCAGTCACAACGGGATGTAAGCCCACACAGGTGGGCTCCTGTGGATGAACATTCGGCGCTTGAAACCCTATTTGGCGCCGAGCCATCCAACATAAGGTAAGACCCCACAGGCGCAGCAATGGCGCAGGCGGTCGGTTTGTCGGACCGCAGATACGTGGCGTACACTTAAGTTTTGATACTTGTCCCATAAAGCCAGAGTGAGGCACCCCTTGAATTATCGAACGGAACTGTCCCCGCGCCGGGTTCCCCGGTTGCTGCGTTGCAGTGTCTTTGTAGCAAGTCTGTTGCTGTTCACGATTCCGGCCAAGCCGGCGACGCCAGCGGATTCCACGGCGAAACCCTCGCCACTGCTAGACGCGATGAAGACCGAACTCGACCGGTCGATGAAGACGTTTGGTGCGCAAGATCCACCGGCGTATTACATCGGATATACGCTCACCGACTCGCAGCGAGCCACGGTTTCCGGATCGAACGGAGCATTGCTGAACAGCGACGAGGTGCGGAATCGTTGGCTGGAAGTGGCAGTGCGCACCGGCAACTACAACTTGGATAGCACGCACAAAGTCGATGGGCGGCAGCCGCCCACGGCGGGACCAGGAACGAACGCGCCGCTCGATGATGATCCGGATGTGTTGCGGCGGGCGATTTGGCTGGAGACGGATAAGGAGTACCGGTCCGCGGCGGAAGCGTTGATCAAGATCAAGACCGGCAAAGAAGTGAAAGTCCAGACGCAGGAAGGAAATGCGCCAGACTTTTCGAGGGAGAAGCCGCAAATATTTACCGGACCCTGGGTTTCATTCACGCTGGACCGCAAGCCTTGGGAACAGAAGGTGCGGGACTATACCCATTATTTTCGCGAATCGGATGCGGTGATCAATTCGATTGTCACGTTTACGGCGCAAGCGGAAAACACCTTGCAACTCACCTCGGAAGGTACGCAATTGCAATTCGGGCAGGTCCGCTACCGCCTGGAGCTTTTTATTCAGGGTAAAGCCACGGATGGAATGGACATCGACCGGTATTACAACTTTGATTGGGTGAACACGGCGGAAGCGCCAAGCGACAAGCAAGTGTTCGCGGCGGCTGCACAACTTCGCAAAGAGATGGAAGGTTTGGTGGCTTCTCCGCTGAATGATCCGATCGTCGGGCCCGCCTTGCTAACCGGACGCGCCGCGGCCGTTTTCTTTCACGAAGTTTTTGGGCATCGAGCGGAAGGCCACCGGCAGAAAGATGTAAACGAAGGGCAGACGTTCGCGAAAAAGGTGAACGAACCGATCTTGCCGGATTTCCTGACGGTGGTGGATGACCCCACGATGAAAAAACTGGGAAATGAGGATCTGCTGGGCTACTACCAATACGACGATGAAGGAGTAAAGGCGCAGAAGGTGGTGCTGGTCGACCATGGCGTCTTGAAGAATTTCGAGATGTCGCGCTCGCCGCTGGTGGATTTTCCTGTTTCGAATGGGCATGGACGGCGGCAAATTGGAGCGAGCCCGGTTTCGCGGCAAGGTAATTTGATTGTGGAAAGCAACAAGACAGTGACCAACGCGCAACTACGCGCCAAGTTGATTGAGTTGATTAAGCAGCAGGGCAAGCCGTATGGACTGCTAATTGACGACATCGCCGGCGGGTTCACGTTCACGGGACGCGGACAACCACAGGCATTCCAGGTGCAGCCACTGGTGGTGTACAAGGTGTTTGCCGACGGGCGGCCGGATGAGTTAGTGCGCGGTGTAGACATTGTCGGGACTCCGCTGGCGGCATTGACCAAGATCGTGGCCACCGGCGATACCCCGGAAGTATTCAACGGATATTGCGGCGCAGAATCCGGCTCGGTGCCTGTATCGGCAGCTTCGCCCGCGATTCTCACTTCGGAATTGGAAGTACAGAAAAAACAATCATCGACGGACCGCCCGCCCATTCTTCCGGCGCCGGCACATGACAGCGTAGCGAAAGCGGGAGGCCTTCTGTAATGCGGACTTTTCGGTTAATTGGTTTTTTGTGGCTGGCGGTAAGCGCGGCACCGGCGGTGTTTGCGCAGCAGGCTCCGGCAGATAACGACCACACGTTGCAAGCAATGCGCGACGAAATGCAGCGGGCAAAAACGCGTCTGGAAATCCAGATACTGAAGATGGATAAGCCGGTGAAACCGTACTACATCGAGTACCGGTTGCTGGATCTGGACGTGCGCCAAGTGGTGGCGGAATATGGCGCGCTGATCGATTCGACGCACAACCGCAGCCGGGTGATGAATGTGGCGGCGCGGGTGGGCGATTACAAGCTGGATAGTTCGAACTTCATCAGCGATGAGGGCTTTCGCGGCTTCATCGGGCCGACGGGAACGGTGGGCATCGATCGCGACTACGATTCGTTGCGGCAGGATTTGTGGATTGCCACGGATCAGGCGTTCAAAGAGGCGGTCGAGACCTATTCGCGCAAACAGGCGTATTTGAGTAGCTTGGCGCGACAATCGGACATTGACGATTTCTCGCGAGCACAGCCGGTGCAGCATATCGAACCGCTCGAGACCTCGGACTGGACCAATCGCAACTGGGAACAGGAAGCACGCGACACGTCTTCGGCGTTGCGCGCGTTCCCGCAGATCTACGAAGGGCGCGTCACCTATTATCTGGTGTACATGACGGAATATTTGCTGACCAGCGAAGGCACTGAGGTTCGCGCCAATCATCACTTTGCGGCAATTGAATCGGGCATGAATACATTGGCTGAAGACGGGATGCAGGTGAATCATTATTATGCGACGTATGCGCCGCGTCCGGCGGACCTGCCATCGGTGGATCGGGTTCGTAAAGAATTGAATGTGGCGGGCACAGAGTTGATGACCATGCGCGCCGCACCACCGGCGCCGGATTATACCGGACCGGTGCTGTTCGAAGCGCGAGCGGCAGCCCCGCTGATTGCGGAAGTGCTGGGACCTTCGTTGAGTGGGGCGCGGCCACCGGTCGCGTTTCAGCCCGTAGTCGATCAACTTATGAGCAGCCTGGGCGCGCGAAGCGAGTGGAGCGGCAAGGTGGATTCGCGCGTGTTGCCGGCGACTGTTTCGCTGGTGGACGACCCAACGGCGAAAGACTTCAAGGGAACGCCGCTGATTGGCGGCTATGCGGTGGATCAAGAAGGTGTTCCGGCGCAAAAAGTGGACATTGTTGAGAATGGGAAGCTGAAGAGCCTGCTGATGTCGCGGCGGCCCGGCCCGGAGTTCGACAAGTCCAATGGACACGGGCGGAGCGCATTCTTGAGTGATGCGAAGCCAACCATGAGCAACCTGATCTTTTCATCTTCGGAAACGGTATCGCCGGAAGAATTAAAGAAGAAATTCCTGGATGAGTGCCGCGAAGAGAAGCTGGAGTACTGCATGGTGGTGAGGGAGATGGATAATCCCTCGCTGAGCATCCTGCACCAGGAGGACTTTACGGATTTACTGGCCAGCTTTGGCGGGAACGCGGCAACCGACCGGCTTCCGCTGATCGTTTATAAGGTGTACCCCAAAGATGGCCGTGAGGAATTGGTGCGGGGGGCGCGAATCACCGGATTCAGCCCGCGCAGCTTGCGGAACATCGCGGGCATCGGCAATGACGACTTCGTTTACAACTACATGCAGAGCCAGGTGGCGGGAGTTTCTGGTACCGCGCTAGGTGCGTTTGGCACGGCGCAGAGCGGGCTCCCGGCGTCGGTTGTTGCCCCTTCATTGCTCTTCGAAGAGATCGAAGTGCGTGGCGCACGCGGCGAACCGAAGCGTCTGCCGCTCTTGCCTGAACCGCCTATGAGCGCGAAAGCATCGAAATAGTAGAGGTTCACCACCGTGGAAGTAAATCGGCGGGTCTTGATTGTAGGGCTGGCCAGCGCTGCGGGTAGCTACGGATTGTTCTGGACGATGCGTCGGGCGCTGATGGGGGCACCGGTGCGAGCTGCAGAAACGAATCCTGGCCCGGTTACCGTTGTTCAGTTTAGGGACGATGGACAAAGAACCGGAACCGTCAAGCTGGATAAAGTCGTCAAGAGCGATGCGGATTGGCTAAAGCAGCTGAATGAAGCGCAGTTCCAGGTGACGCGTCGCTCCGGAACTGAACCTGCCTTTCACAACGAATACTTCCAGAATCACCAAGACGGGCTGTATCGCTGCATTTGCTGCGACAACGCTCTTTTCAGCTCGAATACCAAATTCGAGTCGGGTACCGGCTGGCCTAGTTTCTGGAAGCCGATTGCCGAAGAAAATGTTTATGTGACGACGGATTCGAGCTTGTTTCTGACCCGTGACGCGGTGTCGTGCCGGTTATGTGACGCGCATCTAGGGCACGTATTTATGGATGGGCCGAAGCCGACAGGATTGCGTTATTGCATGAATTCGGCATCACTCCGCTTCGTGGCCCGCTAAGCATTCTGACATCAATTTGCTTGAAAATGCACTTTTCACGGCGCTATTGGCGTGCTGGATTGCTGCGCCAGGATGATGCCGCAGCTTCTGGTGAGTTGAGGTAGGCTTAACGGATGGTCACGTTCCAGCCTTTGACCGAGATTGTCCAGGAGAAGAAAAGAGCGGCGCTGTTGAGCATTGGCTCGGCGGTATTGCTGCTGTGCCTGAAGACATTTCTGGTAGTGCGGACGGGCAGCCTGGGCGTTCTCTCGGAAGCGCTGCACTCTGGACTAGACCTGGTGGCAGCGGTGATCACGTTTCTGTCGGTACGAGTTTCTGACCAACCCGCTGACGAGCGGCACCCCTACGGGCATGGGAAATTCGAAAATTTCTCCGCGTTCATCGAGACCGGGCTGCTGGTCGCCACGGCGTGTTACATCATTTACGAAGCATTTCTGCGGTTGTTCTTTCGCTCGGTGCACATCGAGCCCAGCGTTACCGCAATCGTGATCCTGTTTGTTGCGCTCGCTATTGATATGACCCGGGCGCGCGCATTAAATAAGGTGGCCAAAAAGCACACCAGCGAGGCTTTGGAAGCGGATGCGCTGCATTTCTCGACCGATGTGTGGAGCACGATTGTGGTCATTGTTGGAATTGGGCTGGTGTGGGCCGGGAATCGCTGGAACCTGCCTTGGATGAATTATGCAGACGCGCTGGCCGGACTGGGTGTAGCCGGCGTGATTCTGTGGGTCGGTTCGCAACTTGGCAGACGCACACTGGATGCGCTGCTGGACGCAGCGCCCGAAGGACTGCAGACGGAGATCGCCAGCGCGGTCGGGAGCATGAATGGAGTGTTGGACGTGGAGCGGGTGCGGGTGCGGCGAGCCGGAAATCGCCACTTTGTGGACGCGACAGTTTCGGTGCCGCGCACGGCAACGCTAGAGCAGGTTCACACGCTGACCGATGCCATCGAGGAGCGCATTGGAGAGATTGTGCCCGCGGATGTAATTGTGCATGCTGAGCCGCGCGCGCCGCGAAACGAGCATCTGTTCGAATCGATTCGAGCGGTGGCACAGAGACTGGGACTGGCGATCCATGACGTAACCGCGTTTCAGCAAGATGGACAGTTGTTCGTGGAATTGCATCTGGAAGTGGATGAAAACCTGAGCCTGGGAGAAGCACATCGTCAGGCGACTGAGCTTGAGGACGGCATCCGGAGGCTCAAGACCAAGACGGGCACGAAGAACGTGGATGTGAATATACACATTGAGCCACTGGGCCGGCACATTGCGACGCCCGACACGCGTGTAGGAGAAATGCGCCAGTTGGAAATGACGGTCGAGATGTTTCTGAATGGACTGCTAAACGAATACGATGAGCTGATTAACTGTCACAATGTGCGAGTTCGGCAGGTGGAGCAACACATTCTGGTTTCTTGCCACTGCACGATGAAGAGCGCTTTGCCTATTACGCGCATTCATGATGTGACGGCGGCGCTGGAAGATCGAGTGAAAGAACACTTCCCGCAGATTTTCCGGGTGACCATTCATCCGGAACCTCCCGAAGCGCAATAATCCCGACCTTCATTTAGGCCTTAGTTGGAGACGAGAGTGGTGCTGAAGGGCGCGTAAAGAGTTGTGCGCCCATGGCCAAGAGGGCGGGAAAGCAGACGAGGACGTAACGTGGCTCGGGGGTTTCCAGGGTGGTCAGAAACGCAGTGCGGGCGAGGATATACAGCAACATCATCGCTACGGCGGGCCTGGCGTTTGGGCACCTCCACAACTTCAAGGCGCCGAGCAGGCCGAGCGTGACGTAGAAAATATTCAGGAAGAAAAAGCAAACAGTGACGCGCTGGTCGACGCGATCTTCCACCCACATGTAACGCAGGGGAAAAACGTGCCCAGAGACGGGGATGAGCTCGATTCGCGGCGTAAACCAAATACGAACACTGCGGCGAAGCGGAATCCAGAGATAAGTGCGAAGCGGGTGACGAGCGGTCCGTTCGCGGGCAAGCTGTGCGAAGACTTGATCTTCCTGCGGCGTCCAGGTGAGTTCTTCGTTGTACGTGTCGAGCACCGCGGCGACGCGCTGTTTTTCTTCGGGAGTATCAAATGCGGTGGCAGGAATATCTTCAAGATTGATGGCCTCGTCGTTGAGTTTCCAAGGCACGAGATAGCAGTCGCGAAAACGGTAGAGCCAGGTGCGTTCCCATGCCATGAAACCCTTCGGATCGACTTCGCCTGGGAGAGTAGTGTCTTTCGGCGCCAGGGGCTGAAATTCGTGGAGGGTGACGGCGTTGCGAATGGTCCAAGGAATCAGGGGGACCACACACGAGAACCCTAGGACGAACAGAATGAAAACCAGGCGCTTTGGTTGGCTTTGGCGAAGCAGGTAGTAGGCAAGCAGGGCCGAAGTGGTCAACAAGAGTAGGGGCGTCTCGGGTCGGAACAGCGTACCCAGTCCGAGAGTGAAGCCTGCTAGGGCAGTAACAGTCCAAACGTTTTTGACCCAGCCAGGTAAGGGCAGCCAGTCGGGGGCGGCTCCCCTGGCCTGAACCAAGACCAGGGAAAGGAAGTAAAACGCTACCGCGGTGAAGAAGGCGGCCCAAATCTCAGTGAGGGGTACGGCCACGTAATTCGCCGTGAACGGGCAAAGGGCCGCCAGCCAAACGCCGGCAAGGAAGGCACGTTGCCATCGGACGCGCCGGCTGCAGATAAGGGCCAACAACGCGGCCAAGGCACCCACAACCAGGCAGGTCAGCAGATCTACACAAACCTGGGCCACCATCAGCAGATACCGTGCCGGCTCGCCTACCTTTCCCGAGAATG
>DASXBH010000345.1:0-2995 GCA_036491775.1 Candidatus Acidiferrum sp. | reverse complement strand
ACGCTGCGCGCTTGACTAAATCTTCCACCCGCGAAGTTACCGCGACTGATTCCGTGCGTGCCTTCTCGACAACTTGTAACTGGGTTTGGTTGCGCTGTTCCCATTCCGTTCGCTGACTGGATACGGATGCGCTCTCCGCAGCGATTTGCTGATTGCGGCCGGCCAATTCCGCGCTGCGCGTCTGGTTGAATGCGATGCGATTCTCGCTGCGATCCACTTCCAGCGCGGTGTGATTCAGTACGTTCTGGTTTTGTCGGATTTCCGCATCCAGCGTGTAGATTCGTTGGCTCAACTGGTCCTGCAGGCCTTCCTGTTCGTGGATGGACTGGGCATGCTGCGCTTCCGTTGCGGTCAACTCGCCCAGCCGAGTTCCCAGCCGTTCGGCTTCCGCATCCAGTTCGCGCGCTTTGCCGGCCAGCATCTGCCGAACGATGCCGCGCATCTGATCACGAATTTCCGAGTAGCGGCGCGCTTTGGCCGCTTGCCGCTTGAGAGAAGCCAACTGCTTTTCAACTTCCACCACAATGTCGTTGACGCGGGAGAGATTTACCTTCGAGGATTCGAGCTTGGCTTCGCTCAAACGCTTCTTGGTCTTGAATTTGGTGATGCCGGCGGCTTCTTCGATAATCGCGCGGCGCTCCATGGGTTTGGTGGCCAGGATTTGGCCGATGCGCCCCTGTTCGATGATGGCGTACGAGTCAGGACCAAGGCCCACGCCCATAAACATTTCCTGAATGTCGCGCAGGCGAGCAGGCCGCCCGTTGATCAAATATTCGCTCTGGCCGCTGCGATATAGCCGACGGCTGACCACCACCTCGCCAGGCTTGTTGACGACCGTGGGCTTTTCTGATTTTTTCTTGCGCTTGGCTTTGAATCCGGTCGCTTCCGCTTCGTCGGTCTGAAGCTCGGGCGCGGGAATTTCTAGTTTGTCTGACGAATTGACAGTCAGGCTGACGTCCTCAACCAGAGGCCCCGGTTCCGATTCGCTCAGACTTTGGCTCTCGTCACTATTCTCGGCAAGGACTTCAATTTTTTCCTGCTGCTCCGTACCTTCGATCACGAACCGCGCCGCTTCCGCCAGCTCCGGATCTTCCATGGTGATGGTGACTTCGGCCAAGCCCATGGGCGGCCGCTTGATGGTGCCATTGAAGATGCAATCGGCCATGCGTTCCGCGCGAAGCGATTTATGGCTCTGCTCGCCCAGCACCCAGCTGATGGCGTCCACCACATTGGACTTGCCGCATCCATTTGGCCCGACGATGCAAGTGGTACCCGTACCGCTGAATGTGACCACGGTCCGTTCGCAGAATGACTTGAAGCCTACGATTTCCACTTTCCGCAGCTTAAGCAAGGTGTCCCCTTTTGTCGTGATCATCCACTTCGCGGTGCGTCGCTACACAGACTTCGGCTGGCTCTGGTCCCCAAGGGATCGCACTCGTATCTCGCGAAGAGAGACGACTTTCCTTTCCTCGATGGGAGGTGGTTCCCGCGACGCTATTGCCTGTAAGAGGCAGATAGCAAACACGTTTAGGCAGGTTCCTGATTAGAGGTCCAGCCGCCTGGCGCTCCGAAGGCGGTACGGGAAAAAAGCGTAGCATGACGTCTATTTCCTGTAAAGCGCTACTCTACCTATTGTGGCCCATTTCCACAGGCCACAATTCTTGCGGGTTTAGAGCGTTTGCGGGTTGGTGGCGGTTGAAGAAATTCGCGCAGATTTATTTGCGAGCTGCTTCGGATTTCAACTTAAGCTTTGTGCCAGGGGTTGGCAGGAAATACCGCCAGTCGAAGGTTACCGGGGATGGACACTTTAGAACAAGACATTGCGGCGCCCGGGGGGGCGACTGGGAAGCCCTCGACCATGGGGGCCGGAGGCAACAGCCTGATACGGTTCTGGATGCCTGCGGCACTGCTGCTTGCGGTGTTTGCCTTCTCCGTACCCACCATTCCTTCGGCAGACATGTGGTGGCACCTGAGCACCGGGCGCTACATCTTGCAGAACCATTCCATTCCGCACAGCGATCCTTTTTCCGGGACCGCAGCCGGGAAGCCATGGATTGCCCACGAATGGCTGGCAGATATTCTTTTTTACGGGGCGTACTCGGCGCTTGGTTCGGCGGGGTTACTTCTGCTTACCGCGGGAGTGCTGACTCTGGCGTTCTGGTTTGCCTACGCGCGGTCGGGTGGCAACGAAGTCGCCCGGATAATTGCGCTTGGGCTGGGAGTCTGGGCGGCAAGTCCGATCTTTTCGGTGCGGCCACAAATCTTCACTTATGTGTTCGCCGCGATTTTCTTGTTTGTGCTAACCCGCTACTTCGAGCAGGGGTCGTGGAAGCCACTTATCGTTTTGCCGGTGCTTACGATTCTGTGGGTCGATCTACATGGTGGATACATTCTGGGCCCGGCGTTGATCCTGTTATTTGCGGTGGGCGCTGTCGCGGACTGGCTGGGGAGCAACACGGACGCACGGACTACGGGGCGGCGCGTGGTTACCTTGGTGGTAGCTTGTGCGGCGTGCCTGGCCGTCGTGCCGCTCAATCCCAACGGGCTGGCCATGTATTCGTATCCGTTCGAGACGTTGAGTTCCGGCGGAATGCAGGCGGGCATCATGGAGTGGCGTTCGCCGGATTTTCATCTGTCGATATTTCATCCATTTGCACTGCTGCTGTTTTTAACTGTGGCGGTGCTGGCGCTATCGCCAAAGCGTCCGAAACCCAACCAAATAGTGCTGTTCGTATTTTTTGCATTTGCCTCGCTCTACTCGATGCGGAACTTGCCTCTTTTTGTTCTGGTGTCGTTTCCGCTGCTCGGGGAGTACGCCTCGTTGCCCGCTTGGAAGTTCCCGGCATTCAGCCCAGCTCTGCAGAACGTGCTGAAGCTCGCGGCTGTGGTGATAATCGCGGCGATTTCCGCGAAAGTGGTGAGCGACCACATAGCCACTGAGTTGGAATTCGAGCAGTCGCGGTTTCCGGCGAGGGCCGCTTCGTTTTTGGACACG